>NZ_RAWP01000100.1:0-37815 GCF_003668935.1 Corallococcus sp. AB032C
GGGTGGGCGCCCGGCATGCCCGGCATACCGGGCATGCCCTGCATGCCCGGGGTGGGCTCGGGGGGCTTCACGATCTCGAGCAGTTCGACCTCGAACACCAGGGCGGCGCCGCCGGGGATGTTCGGGGGCGCGCCGCGGTCGCCGTAGGCGATGTCGGAGGGGCACACGAGCTGCGCCTTGCCGCCGACCTTCATCTTCTGGAGGCCCTCGGTCCAGCACTTGATGACGCCCTGGAGCGGGAACTGCGTGGGCTCACCGCGCTTGTAGGAGGAGTCGAACTCCTTGCCGTCGGAGAGGGTGCCCTTGTAGTGCACCTTCACGATGTCGGTGGGCTGGGGCTGGGGACCGGTGCCCGCCTGGGTCTCCTTGTAGATGAGGCCGGAGTCGGTCTTCACGGCGCCGGGCTCCTTGGCCTTCTCCTCGAGGAACTTCGCGGACTTCTCCTTCTCCGCGGTGGCCTTGCGCAGCGAACGCTCGCGCGCGAGGTCCTGGAGCTTGGGGCCGTAGGTCTCCAGGTCCACGTCGGTCTTCTGACCTGAGACCTGGGCCGTGAGGCCGGCCTTCACGAACTCCAGCTCCTGCGGGGTCATGTCGAACACGCTGATGCTGCGGCCGATGGACAGGCCCAGCGCGTACAGCGTCTTCTGCTCCTCGGTCTGAGGAGCACCGGCGGTGGCCGCCGCCGTGGAGGTGCCGGTGGCGGAGGTCTCGCCCGGCTTCGCTCCCTGGCCCTGGCAGGCCGTCAGGCTCAGCATCGCCGCGATCAGGATCGTCTTCTTCATCATGATGTCGTCGCCTTTCCTTTGGCTCAGCGGCGGCCGACCGCCCCCCGCTGCATGCCTGGGGCGCGGTCTACTACAGAAAGTGCCCGGCATCCTCTTGGGAACCGTGCTTTCCCCGGATGGGGGTCCATGCAGGTAGGACAACCGGCCGCCGGGCCCCCAAACCCGCGGGACGGCCCCGGATTCCCGGCGTGGGAGGGGGGGACCTACCGGGAGCGGCCGCCGAAGGCCGCCTGGGAGACCCCGAGCAGGACGATGGCGCCCAGGATGGCGCCCAGGAAGCCGGTGGGCTCCGGGTCGTGCCAGTCGGTGCCCCGCCAGACAGAAGTGAGGAAGCCGCCCACGAAGGCCCCGGCGACGCCCAGGAGCGTGGTGCCAATGCAGCCCAGGCGCTGGTTCCCTGGCAGCACGGCCCGGGCGATGAGCCCCGCGAAGAAGCCGAAGATGATCCACCCCAACAGCCCCATGACGTCCTCCCCGTGCGGCGAGTGAAGGCCCGCAATGTGGCGCAGGGCGGGCGGGGGCGGAAGTGCGGGTGGAGGTGTTCTTGACCCTGGAGGGGGCGTGTGGTGCGGTCGTTCGACTATGCAGCGCCCAACTGCCCCCCGAGCGGATCCACGATGACCAAGCTGAGGCAGCTCACCATCAATAAATTCCGGAATGTCGCGCCGACGACGCTGGAGTTCCGCCCCGGAATCAACGTGCTCCTTGGACGGAATGCAGCGGGCAAGACGACCCTTTTGCGCCTGCTAGCAACTGCAGTGGCTTCGCCAGAAGACGCACTCAAAGACGACCCTTTTGAAGTGAGCTTCCATGCTTTTAATGAAGAGCTAGACCTCAAGCAGAAGACCACCAGGCTACGCATCAGCGAGACAATCCCCCACACACCAGACCTACCAAGAATCGAAGAATTCCCAAGCCTCTCACAGACGGACTCCCTGGAGTACATTGAAACCGGAAACACCGTCCTCAGCGCAAGAATATATCCCAACGAGGTCATCTTTTCATATGAGGGCATAGAGCATCGCGAAGCCCGCCTAATCCCAACACCGCCAATCATCTCTCTAATTGTTGCCCTCTCAAACCAAGGCAACTCCGACACACTGCGAAAACTAGCTACTCAAATTGCCTATTCGCGCATTCTCACCGCAGGACGAATGGATGAAAGCCTTGATCGATTCAACACCCTGCTAAAGCTTGAGCTTCAATCCAGAGGAGGCCGAAAAGCCCGAAACACAAGAGTGCGGGAAATCCCTCACTCCATGGTAAATCTTCTCAATGAACCAATACCTGACGGCACAACAGCGACTTACTCGCTCGCATTTCTAGACCGTGCCGCGCAAGTCCTCGGATACAACTCAGCACACGCGCGTTTCGACATCGAAAGACTGGATTCAGCTACCAGTGACGCAACAGTTCGCCTAAGCAATCTTCGCTTCTTTTTCAAACGGGCCAATGAAGAGATTTCCCATAACCAACTGAGCTATGGGCAAAAGCGATTACTCGCCTTCTTCGCCCATGCCGATGCATCTCCAGACATCATAATAGCCGACGAACTTGTCAATGGACTGCACCATGAGTGGATATCCGCCTGTCTAGAGGAGATCGGCGGGCGGCAAGCTTTTCTGACGAGTCAGAACCCTCTGCTACTAGACTTCTTGCGCTTCGACAGCATTGAAGAAGTGCGCCACACTTTCATTATCTGCGAACGCGCTGGCAGTGCCACGGATGCGCAACTTATCTGGCGCAATCTCACTGACGACGAGGCGGAGTCCTTCTTTCTCGCCTACCAGACCGGGATTCAACGTGTCTCGGATATCTTACTCACCAAGGGCCTTTGGTGACGAGTCATGATGGCCCGTGCTCGCATCCTCGCCCTGACCGAGGATTCAGGTGGTCAGGGGCATCCCACTCTTCTGAAAATCTTGAAAGAAGCGCTCAAGATCGTCGTAGAAGGCGTCGATCTGAATCCAGCTCGCATCAAGATTGAACCCCTGCCAGAGAACGACCGTGCACGCCTCGGATTGCGCGGAAACAGCTGGAAGGAAGATCCACCTACGCTGGACACGATTCGCCTGATTGATGCCATTGCAGGGCGCCTGATTGAACCCGCTGGCTTCGTCGTTTTCCACTTCGATGCTGACTTGGTGTGGAGCAAGCGCGATACCTACCCCAAGAGTAACCGGAGAAAGTTCGAAACCCACCTTCGCGATCGAGTGCGTCGCCGCCTTTTGGGAGAAGGAGCGCCGCCCATCAATCCACGTGCGCGCCCTCCACTAACAGCGGAGCAGGCGGATACCGCATTATGCCGCCTCCTTGTCTTGTCTCCCTGTTACAGCATGGAGTCCTGGCTCTATCAGGCCACGAGTGAGCTGCGCCCCCTCTGTCAGAACGAGCACGACTCTGACGACCACGCACAACTCATCGCGGAATGGTCCAGGGACCGGGCTCGCCTTGATGAAGTCCACCAGCCCAAGGTCGTGATGAAGAAGTGCGTGGCCGACCATCACAACGAAGCACTCGCCAACTCTTTCCCGGCAGAGGAGGTGTATTGCGCCGGGCGGTCCTTCTACGAGTCCGTCGAAGGCCTCCGCGCATGCACCGCCCTGGTCGACGCACTCAAGCATCCCACCTCATGAGCCCCCTCCGCCGAGCCACCCGGGACGACAACGCCGCGCTGCTGGACCTGTTCGGCGACGTGCCCATGACCGGGGACCTGGTGCTCAGCACGCAGCGGTCGCCGGACTACTTCGGCCTCTTCGCCATGCAGCGGGGTGACGCGGAGGTCTGGGCCCACGGTGAAACATCCCGCCTGGATGGAATGGGCGCCATCCACGTCCGCGACGGATGGCTGGAAGGTAAACCGTGCCGCGTGGGCTACCTGGGCGATTTGCGCACCCGCTTCTCCGCGCGCCGCGCCCGGGGCCTGGCCCGGTTCTATGGCCCCGTCCTGGAGGAGACCGCCCGCCGCCACGGCGTGGACGTGTTCCTCACCGCCGTCATGGCCTCCAACGCGGCCGCGCTCCAGGCGCTCGTGCGTCGTGGCGCGTCCCGGGAAGCGCAGCCGCACTACCACCTGATGCGCGCCTTCTCCGCCGTCTCGCTCCAGTTCGTGCTGCGCCGCAAGCCGCGCCCCAGCCGCTACACCGTTCGCCAGGCCACCGCCGCGGACGTGCCCGCCATGGCCGCGCTGCTGGACGCGGACCACCGCTCGCGTCCCTTCGGCTACCGCTTCGACACCGGTGAACTGGAGCACCGGCTCGCGCACTGGCCTCGGCTTCGCGTGGAGGATTCGTTCCTCGCGTTCGACCCCGCTGGGAACCTCGTCGGCTGCACCTCCGCGTGGAACCCCGACGCCGTGAAGCGCTACCGCGTGCTCGCGTACCGGGGCGGCATGAAGTGGGTGCGCCGGGGCTTCAACGCGCTCGCCACCGTCACCGGCGCGCCCCGCCTGCCCGCGCCCGGCGGCGACTTCCGTTACTTCTACCTCTGCAACACCAGCATCCCCTCGGAGGACCCCGCCGTCCTGCGCGCTCTGCTGGACGCCGTATACGCCGCGTTCCACGGCCGGGGCTTCCACTTCTTCACCGTGCAGCAGGACACCGGTGACCCGCTGGCGTCGGCCTTCGACGGCTTCATCCAGCGGAGGCTGGACTTCCACCTCTACGCCGTCACCCCCGCGTCGCGCCCCCCGAGGACCTTCCCCGGGGGACGCACCGGCTTTGAAATCTGCCTGCCCTGACGCTCACACCACGCGCGTCTTCCAGCGCCCGCGCCGGAACAACACGATGCCCAGCACGGACATCAGCGCGAAGGCCGCCGGCACCGCCCAGTACGCGCCCGCCGAGCCCAGGCCCACCGGATGGGCCAGCACCCACGCCAGCGGCAGCTCCAGCACCCAGAGACACCCCAGGTCGATGAGCGTGGGCGTGCGCGTGTCCCCCGCGCCGTTGAACGCGGAGGTGATGACCATGCCGTACGCGCACGACAGGAAGCTCAGGCTGAAGATGCGCAGCGCCGTGGCCCCTTCGTCCACCACCGCCGCATCCGTCGTGAACGCTCCCAGCAGCGGATGCGCGAAGATGAAGAACGCCACGCCGATGGTGCCCAGCACCATCAGGTTGTACTTGCCCGCCAGCCACACCGCCTTCGCGCCCCGCTCCGGGTCCCCCGCGCCCATGCTCTGTCCCAGCAGCGTGGCCGCCGCGTTGCCCAGGCCCCACGCGGGCAGCAGCGCGAACATCACGATGCGGATGGCGATGGTGTAGCCCGCCAGCGCCGTGCTGCCGAACGACGACACGATGCGCACCAGCACCACCCAGCTGGACGTGGTCACCAGCGCCTGCACCATGCCCGCGCTCGACAGCCGCAGCATCGCGAGCATCGTCGCGGGCTCCAGCGACACGTGCTCGCGCCGAACCTGGAGCCGGCCGTTGGACCGCACCAGCCGGAAGAGCTGGTACACCACGCCCGCGCTCCGGCCCAGCGTGGTGGCCCACGCCGCGCCCACCACGCCCATCTCCGGAAACGGCCCCCAGCCGAAGATGAGACACGGCGCGAGCACGATGTTGAGCCCGTTGGCCAGCATCAACACGCGCATGGCGATGGCCGCGTCACCCGCGCCCCGGAAGATGGCGTTGATGAGGAAGAGCAGCAGGATGCTCACCACGCCGCCCATCATCACGCGCGTGTAGGCCACGCCGTGCTCCAGCACCCAAGGCGAGCCGCCGAGCGCCTCCATCATCGGCCGGGCGAAGATGATGCCCGCCACGGCCAGCACCGTGGAGATGATCACCCCCAGGCCAATGGCCTGCACCGCCGTGCGTCCCGCGCGCTCCGCGTCCTTCTCTCCAATGCGCCGGGCCACCATCGCCGTGGCGCCGATGCTCAGGCCCATTCCGGCCGCGTAGATGATGGTGAGGATGCCCTCGGTGAGCCCCACCGTGGCCACCGCCTCCGCGCCCAACCGGCCGACGAAGGCGACGTCCACCACGGCGAACACCGACTCCATGCACATCTCCAGCACCATGGGCACGGCCAACAGGAAGATGGCCCTCCCGAGCGGCAGCTGGGTGAGGTCCTGCTCCGAGCCGTGCAGGGCCTCCTTCACGAGGGACCACAGCCCCTTGTTCACGGCGTCGCGGCTGGCCACGGGCTCGGGTGCCTGGGCGTGGCGGTCCGCCAACGGTGTCTCTTCCACGGGGTGAGGCCTTTCGAGAGCGAGGGGACTTCCTACCGCGAAACGCCCACACGTGGCGCCCAGCGACGCGGCTTCCTACGCCCCCTGCCACCCACTCCTGACATCTGAAGGTGCCGCACCCACCCTCATCGAGCCAGCAGGTGAGCGTCCGCTGCTGGACGGCTGCGTCGTGCCTTTGGACAACATGCCCTTGGGAGGGCCGGGAGTAGCTTGCTGCATCCCGATGAGTCCCTTACCCGCGACCGCTTCTCTCCTGCCCACCGCGGTAGGTCCTCATTTCACCCTGGCCTCGTCCGCGCGACTGCTGGGCTCCACGCAAGTGGGGCCCGGGGCCATCATCTCCCGAGGCGCCGTCGTGCGCTCGGTGGGAGGCTCCGTGATGTTGGGAGCCTTCTCCACGCTGCGCGAAGACGCGGTGGTGGTAGGCACTCCCGAACGGCCCACGTCCATCGGAGAGAAGACCGTGCTCGGTCCGCGCTCACTCGTGATGGGTGCGCGTGTGGGGTCGCTGTGCGACATCGGCGACGGCGCCATCCTGATGCCCGGCGTGACGCTGGGCGACCGCTGCCTGGTGGGAGAAGGCACGGTGTTGCCGCCGGGCATGACGGTGCCGGATCAATCCGTGGTGCTGGGCCGGCCGGGACAGGTCCTGCGGATGCTCTCCTCCGAGGACCTGACCCACCTGCAACAGCGCCGGGGCGGAGACCTGTCGCTGCCCGCCGCTCCATTGACCCCTTTCTCCGCGCGAGACCGCGCCGAGGACGCCCCCATGGGACAGCTGTACGCCTTTCGCGACCGTCACCCCTTCGTCCACCCCACCGCCACCCTCTTCTCCTCCGCGGAGGTGTCCGGTGACGTGGTCATCGGCGCGGGGGCCATCATTGGCGCGGGCGTGAAGATCACCGGCGACCTGAACGGTCCGGTGCGCATTGGCGCGCGGGTGCAGATTCTGGAGAACACGGTGCTGCACCTGCAGCCGGACACCATGCTGGTGCTGGATGAGGGCGTGGTGGTGGGCCCGGGCTGCATCCTGCACGCGTGCAACCTGGGCGCGGGCACGGTGGTGGAGCCCGGCGCCATCCTCTGCGAGGGCAGTCACCTGGGGAAGGGCTGCCACGTGGCCGCCGGCAGCCTGGTGAAGGCGCGCGCGGTGTTCCCGGACTACGCGCTGGTGGAGGGCTTCCCCGCGGCGCAGGTGGGCACGCGCACGTCGCCGCCGGAGCCGCCGCGCTGGGTGCTCAGGCCGGAGGACCTGCCGGGCCTGCGGCGCATGGGGTGAGTGGATTTGCACTGGCCGTGCGCCCTCTGCCAGGGTCGCGGGCCATGGATGCCGTCAATTCAATCATCGAGATCGCGGGCCCGCTGATGTTGGGCCTGGCCTGTGGCGCGCTCTTCCGGAAGTTCGTGTACCCGCGCCTCCTCGCGTTGCTGGGAGCCCGGGTCCGGAGGATGACCTCCGCCACCACCACGTGGGGGCTGGTGGTGCAGATCTGCTTCACGCTGGGCCTGGCGGTGGCGTGCCATGCGTCCAACGCCATGGCGACGCTGATGTGGGCGCATGAGCATCTGCCTCTGCTGCCCTTCCCGTTCACCCTGGGGCTGATCCACTGGGTCTTCCTGGGTGCGACCTTCTTCTCCGGGTACAACCTGGCCCTGATTCCCTCCTCGGACTCCGAGGAGGAGCAGGCCTCCCGCACGGTCTAGACCCAGAACACCACGTCGCGCTCCGCGTCCTCGGGGACGGGGCCGTGAGCGCCCTCGCGGAGCCAGCGGCGGAACGCTTCGATGTCCGCGTGGTGCAGGTCCGCCTCCGTGCCGGAGTACACGCCGCCGCCGGGACCATCCGTCAGTCCCTGGCGCTGCGTCTCCATGATGAGGACGTCCTGCTGGATGACCTGCCGCGTGTACCAGCGCACCAGCGGCGTCAGCGCGCGGCCCACCCATGCGCCCGGCACGTCCACCGGCAGCCGGTAGCTGATGGCCGTGTACACGAGCGTGTCCGTGGGCCCGATGGGCGTGCACTGTGAGTTGATGGCGAAGCCGCTGTCCCCCCACTGGTAGTCCACGCGCGTGACGTTGGGGACGATGAACTCGTCCGTGTGCACGAGTGGCAGGCCGCGCGGGTTGAACAGCCGCCCCAGGCCCGTGAGCGCGTCCTCTTCCTGGTGGTAGGTCATCCGCACGCGGCCCGCGTAGCGCTTCACCGTGGAGGGCACGCGCTTGCGCGTGGGATTTCGGAACCAGCCCCGGTGCACGAAGGACGTGTGCGGCACGTCCATGAAGTTCTCGACCAGGTTCGTCACGCCGTTCGCGAAGCGCGTCACCATGAAGTAGACGGTCCAGCCGCGCTCGCCCCAGTAGGGCACGCGGAAGGGCTCCGCGCGGGCGTGGGTGACGTCCGCGCCCAGGTAGACGTAGACCAGCCCGTCCTGTTCACGCGTGGGGAAGCGCGCGAGCCGCCCCAGGTCGCAGGGCGCGGGCTTGAGGCCTTCGTGCGCGCAGGCGCGAGCGTCCAGCTTCTCCCCGCGTTGGGGAGGGCCCAGCGCCGGAATCTGCACCACCGCACCGGACGCGTCGTAGACCCAGCCGTGGTACGGGCAGCCGAGCCGTCCGTCGAACACGTCGCCCTGGGACAGACGCGCGTTGCGGTGGAGGCAGCGGTCTCGCAGCGCAGTGGGTGCGCCATCGGGTCCGCGGAAGAGGACCAGCCCCGTGCCGAACACGGTGCGCGCGACGGGCTTGTTCGCGGGCAACTCCGTGGAGAGGCACGCCACGTACCAGAAGTCCTTCAGCGCGCCGCAGCGAGCGAGGTCCGCCTCCGCGTCCAGGTCCACCGTGAGCATCGTCATGATGTCCCTCTTCCGAACCACTCCGCCCAGCCGGCCTGGCGGTGCAGGTCCACGGGCTTGATGTCGCCCGCGCGCTGACCGAGCTGGATGCATCGGGCCTCGTAACGCCGGGCCCCCTGGGTCACGCGCACCGCGCGCACCGGACCGAGCTGTCCCAGCTCCCGTGCGTAGCGGTAGTGATGGCCTTCGCACAGGGCGTGCTCCACGTTCGCGGCCAGGGCGTCGGTGGGCTGATCCGTCTCGAGGAAGAGACGGTAGGCCGGCGGTGTCCCCCACTCCGGCGCGAGCATGGCGAAGGCGGGACGCGTGTTGCCCAGCGCGGCGTCCAGCACCGTGCCCACTCGTGCGGCGGAGAGCTTCTCGCCTACGAGGTCTGACACGGCATCCGCTCGGCCGAGGAACCGAAGGCACGGCGTCGCGTGCACGAAGCCTTCCACGCGGACGAGGTCCCCCAGTCGGTAGCGCAGCAGTCCGCCGGACGTGGAGAGGAGTACCGCATAGGTGCGGCCCGCCGTCAGCTCGTGCGCCAGGAGTGGGCGTGCGTCAGGGCGCTCCGGGTCCAGGAACTCGATGAAGTGGCTCCGGACCGCGAGCACTGGCGCGGGCGCTTCGAAGAGGGGCACCGTGAGGACGCCCTCCGTGGCGAGCAGGCCCTTGCCCTGGACCTCGACGCCCGGGAAGCGCCGGCATGCGCCAGCCACGGCGTGCGAGGCCTGGGCGTCCGTCCACATGCTCAGGAGCGCGAGCCCTGGCCAGAGCGTGCGCGCGGAGGGCAGTCCGTCACGCAGGGCGGCGCGCAGCACCTGGGCCCTCGGGATGTCACGCACGCCCTGGAGCCCCTGCACGAGCGCCGTCCAGGCAGGGTCGTGGCCCACGGATGCACCGTCCGCGTCCTGTTCAGGAGGTCGCAGCGTGCCGCGCTCCAGGTCCTCCACGAGCCGTTCGCCGTGCCGCTCCAGTGCGTCCATCAGCAGCGTGAGGAAGCTGGGGTTCCAGACGCTGATCAGCGACAGGTTCGAACACCGCACGAGGAACCACAGCGTCACGTAACGGCACGGTTCGACGTGGGGAGCCTGACCCACCGAGCCCGGCACGGCGAAGACGCGCGAGAGCAGCGGCTGCAACGGGCGCGGGAACCACGCGCTGTCCTCCGCTGATCCCACTGGGATTCCGCCCGCGGTCCGGTGCTGTCTCCGGCCCAGCGGGGAGATGGACCAGTAGCTGGGACCCTCGCGCACCGCAGGGCGGCGCAGGAAGACCTCGTGCAGCATGGGCGCGAGCGCGCGCTGGAACTCGCGCAGCAGGCCCTGCGTCACCGGCACTGGCTTGGACGCACCCGAGGAACCACCGGACAGCTCGAAGCGCAGCACGGGCTCGTGAGTGAGGACCCGCGCTTCGCCCCGCGCGATGCGCTCGACATCTTCCGCCACCGAGTCCGGCGTGGTGCTGGGCACCGCGTCCTGGAACTCACGAGCGGTGCGAATGCGGTCGAAGTGCTGCACCCGCCCCGCCTGTGCCGTGCCCTCCACGGCGCGGAGGATGCGCGCCAGACACTCCGCCTGCGCGACCTCCGGCTCGCGCAACGCATGGCGGAAGCGCAGCGCGGACGGCGTCAGCGCCGCCATCGTGGCGGTCAGCATCGTGCGGGAAGTCAGCACGCCTCGCCCCCACGCGGATTCGCGGACAGCGCGGATGAGACCAGCGCCGCCGTCATGGCGGACCACGTCGCCCGGGAAGTCAGCACGTCACGTCCCCACGCGGACCCGCGAGGCATCCCTCTCCCGACGGGCCCAGCGGCGCAGTTGGCCCCAGACGCTTCGAGCCAGCGCCCTCGCCAGGTCCCAGCCGCGAATCTCCACCAGACACACCAACTCCTCGCCCTCGGCGTGGCCGGGATTGCGTTCCGCGAAGTAGGCAATGTGTGGATGGGCCGCCGCGTCGCGGTCAATGGGCGAGACACCATCCCGCACCCGGTAGTGCGCGCCATCGAAGCGCAGCGTGCCCTTCGCCGCCTCGTACTGCGCACCAAACCACCGCGTCGCCAGTCCCCGCAGGAACTCCGAGCGTCCTTCCGGCGGCGCCCAGTCCCGGCGCGGATGCGTGCGCGGGAAGTAGTTCACCGCCAACAGGTACGTCTTGTATCCGCCCGACAAGAGCAGCCAGTACAGCGGCCTCCACGGCCGGCGCAGCTTGCGCGCGAGCAACAACCTTCCGAACACCACCTGCAACGTCTTGTGGCCCCACCAGTCCGGATGGATGACCGTGTCGCCCGAGTACAGCACCTCCACGCCGCCCTCCTCCGCCACCCGCACCGTGCTGAAGCCCACCAGCTCCCGCGTGCGCCGGGAGTGCAGCAGGAACACCCACTGCTTCGCGTCCAGGTCCGCGTGGAAGCGCTCGGCGCTCACGCCCACGTAGCAGCACTGCATCAGCGCCAACATCCGCGCCCGGGTGCCGGCGTCCAGGTCCTCCCGCCGCACCGTGGTGCCCTTCATCGCGGAGAGCATCGCTTCAGGGCCCTCCCCGCAACGCCGTGGGCGCGGGAGGCTGGCGCACCTCCTGGTAGCGGTCCGCCTCCAACGTCACCTCCTGCGGCTGGGCGCCATACCAGTGGATGACCGCCTTCACCGGCCCCGCGTGACGGCCCAGACCGAAGTGCAGCCGGGGATCCGCCGACGCGGAGAACCCGCCCATCAGCCCCACCTCGCGCACCTGCTCCACGCGTTTGCCGCTCTCCTCGTAGGACACCACCACGCGCGTGCCCACCGCGCTGCGGTGCGTGCGCTGACCGTCCCCCACCAGCGACAGGCCCACGAAGTGCGCGTCCGGCTTCGCGTCCGTGGCGCTGGCTCGCAGCGTGTTGCGGTACAGCGACACCGGCGCGTGCTGGTTGGTGATGAGTACGTCCAGGTCGCCGTCGTCATCCAGGTCCGCCATCAACACGCCGCGCGAGTTGTCCGGCGCTTCGATGCCCACGTCCTTCGCCACATCCACGAAGTGCCCCGGCCGCGCGTCGCCCAGGTTGAGGTACACGCGGCGCGCCTCGTTCGGATAGAGCACGCGGCCCCGGATGTCGCCCCACTTGTCCGCGTACGTGTGCACCTCCGGGCCGGACTGCATCAACTTGTGGTTCACGTACCAGTAGTCGTTGCGCTGCCCCGCCGGGATGCGCCACTTCTCCGCGTCCAGACGCGCGTCCACCATGCCGTTGGCCTGCACCAGGTCCGGCCATCCGTCGTCGTCCAGGTCCCCCGCCGCCGCGCCCCAGCCGAAGCGGCGCTCGTTCAGCGCGCCCCGGAAGGTGGCCTCGTCCTGGAAGCGAGGGACGAAGGCGTCCTCGCCCGGCCCCACCATCCACAACAGGCTGCCCTCCGCCTGGAGCGAGTGGTGCACGTTGGACACGTACACATCCAACCAACCGTTGCGGTCGAAGTCCGCCACGCTCGCGTTCATGCCCTTGTACGTGTCGCGGCCAATCTCCCCGAAGCGGTTGCCCACGATGTGGCGGAAGTGCCGGCCGCCCTCGTTCAGGTAGATGTCGTCCGGCCCGAAGTCGTTGGCCACGTAGAGGTCCGTCCACCCGTCCTGGTTCAGGTCCACCGTGCTCACCGCGAGCGACCAGTGCGTCTCCTTCAGGCCCAGCGCCTCCACGTCCTGCTTCTCGAACGTGCCGTCCCCTCGGCCCCGGTAGAGCGCGTTGCGCCCACCGTTGCTCGCGTTGTGCCAGCCGTCGTGCATGAAGCGCAGCATGCGGCGGTCACCCGCGTACTCGGGCTCGGGCAGCTTGAAGAGGTTGAGCGGCGGCGCGGGTTCCGGGTAGTCCGGCAGGTGCGTCGTCATGGCGTTGAGCACCAGCAGGTCCAGGTGCCCGTCGCGGTCGTAGTCCAGGAACGTGAGGCCCAGGCTCACCGCGTGGTCCGTCACGCCCGCGGCTTCCGTCACGTCCTCGAAGCCCGCGGTGCCCGTCTCGCGCAGCGTGTTGCGCAGCAGGCGCACCGGCCCGAAGGCCACCGCCACCGCGAGGTCCAGGTCCCCGTCCCCATCCCAGTCCACGAACGTCCCGCCGCCCGCCAGGCCCTCCTCCTTGTAGCGAGTGGCGAAGCGCTCCAGCGCGGGCACGGGGACGCGTTCGAAGCGCAGCCCGCCCAGGTTGCGGTACAGGCCCGCGTGGTGCTCCGGCGTGCCCAGCGGGTGCGTGAGGAACAGGTCCAGCTTGCCGTCCCCGTCGAAGTCGCCGGTGGCCACCGCGTCGCCCACCGCGACCAGCCACTTGGCGACGTGGGCCACGCGCGGATCCAACTCCTCCAGCGTGCGACCCATCTGGGAGTCCAGGCCCGCTTGCTTGAGGTCCTGCGCGTCCAGGTGGAACGCGAGCGGCGCCTGACGCTCCCCCTGCGCCGCTGACACCGAGTAGCCCGTGGCCAGCACCGCCCCGAGTCCCCCCACCACGCCCACGCGCTTGAGCATGTCCGGAGCCAGGAGCCCGTGCCGCGCCGCGCCCCGGGTGCGCCACAGCTCGCGCGCGTGCATGAACACGAAGCGGGAGGTGGCCACGGTGAGCGCCGCGTAGAAGAACGTGTAGACGCTCTCCTTCAGGTGCAGCACCAGGTCCACGCAGGTGATGGCCAGCGCGACCAGCACCTGGGCCTTTGGCGTCGCGGGCGACGTCGCCGGGTCGGTGAGCATGTAGAAGACGAAGATGAAGAACGACGGCGCGCCCAGCGTGCCCAGGAACAGCACCTCCGGCGGCAGGTGGTGGCGGAGGATGAACGCTCGCAGCGCCGTCTGGAGCGCGTAGAAGGTCAGGAAGCTGATCACCAACCAGCCGCGGCCCACGCGGAAGAAGAACAGCACCATCGCCGCCATCACGATGAAGGCCGACAGCGCGACCTCCCCGTTGGCCCACTGGTAGGCGGGCGCGGCGGTGATGAGCTCGCGCGTGGTGAGCAGCGACACGGCCACCGCGAACATCGACGGGTTGAACACGTGCCGCCCCTGGAAGGTCAGCACGTACTTGGAGCCGATGGCCAGCCACACCGGCAGCCACAAGAGCGTGCTCGCGTGCGAGTAGTTCAACAGCAGCGCCAGCGAGCAGCAGGAGATGTACGCGGAGAGCGGCACCTCCTTGCGCCGCTTGAGCACCCAGCCCAGGACCGCGTCCAGCAGCGTGCCGGAGACGACCAGGAAGGCCATCTGCCCGGGGCTGCGGTTGAAGCCGAAGAAGGTGAAGCCCAGCACGCCGTAGAGCGTGAGCAGCGCCGCGAAGGGCAGCCTCGGGTCGTTCCAGCGGGGGAACACCCAACCGCCCCACTCCACGCGCGTGCCCGTCAGGGCCGGCTGCGTCGGCATCTCCACACTCATGATTGACCGTCCCGGTGCACGCGCGGAGCGTGCCGTGCCCGTCTCCGGGTGTCCAATCCGCGCAGGGCTTGCGTCCGGCGCCCATGCATGGAGTCCTGGCGCCCGATGTCCTCTTCCCTGCCTCGTCGCGCGGCGGTGCCTCGCGAGCTGCTCGTTCCCGCAACGCCTTCCGGACTGCTGCGCCTGGCGGCCGTGGAGTGGGCGGGGATGGCCCTGGGGTGGGCGGTCATGGCTTGGGCTCCTCCGGTGCTGGTGCCGTTGGCGGTGCTCGTCGTCGCGGGACGGCTGCATGCCCTGGGCGTCCTGCTTCATGACGCGGTCCACCTGCCTTCGCGAAGACGTGAATGGCGACTGTGTCTGCTGGAGACCGTCGCGGGATACCCCATTGCGTCCACGCTGGCGGCGATGCGCTACCACCACCTTCGCCATCATCGCGATGCGGGCCTGCCGTCGGATCCGTACCGCAAGCCTCCGGATGGAGGACGGCTGCGCACGGCGTGGCGGTGGTTCCTGCTTCTGAGCGTCATTCCCGGCTGGGTGCTGCGGGGACCGGTGGGGCTCTGCGCGTGGGTGCTGCCTTCGCTGCGCACGGCGTATGCGCGCGTGTTCCTGCAGGACCGCTCTGGACGGGTGCTCACGCGCGACGCGGAGGTGGCGGCGTGTGCTCGGGCGGAGGCGGGTCAGGTGCTGTTCCACCTGGGCGTGCTGGCGCTGGCGGTGCGGTGGCCTTCCGCGGTGCTGTGGGGGTATGCGGTGCCGTTGCTGGTGGCGTCTGGGTTCAACGCGCACCGGTTGCTCGCGGAGCACACCGCCGCGCCCGTGCAGGGGCGGAAGCTGGAAGATGTGTTCGCGTGCACTCGCGACCATGGGCTCGGGTGGTGGGGTGGGTTGGGATTGGCGCCCCGGCACGTGGGGATGCATGTGGTGCATCACCTGCATCCGCAGGTGTCCCTCACGCACCTGCCCCGGCTCCGCGCGTGGTACGTCGAGCGGTTTCCCCACCACTATCCCCGGCCTCGTTCCTCCTGATGCTCACTTCGTCGACGCGGGTGTTCCTGGTGGTGGCGTTGCTGGCGTGCGCGAGCGCGGCGGTGGTGTTCCGGCGCAGGCAGAACGCGCAGGGCGGCCGGGGTGGACGCATCTCCGGACCCAAGATGGCGTGGCTGCTGTACGCGGTGTTCCTCTGGTTCCTGGTGTGCCCGCTGGTGGCGCTGGATGCGTCCGTGCCGATGGAGGCGCGCGTCGTGCTGGGGGCGTTCGCGGTGTCCATGTGGCTGCGCGGTGCCGCTGAGCTCTACATGCTCTACGTGTCGCGCAACTGGCGGCCGCCGTATGGCGTGGGCCATGACCTGGGATGCATCGCGCTGGTGGGGGCGGGGCTCGTGTACACCGGGGAGAAGTGGGCCGGAGTGCTCGATGGGCGCGATGTGTGGTCGCTCGCGTTGGTGGGGTTGGTGCTGGTGAGCCTGCTGGTGGAGGTGGCGTATGCGGCGCTGTTCCATCAAGCCGTGGAGGGTCGCACCACTGGCGAGGATGGGGTGTGGTTCGCGGATGCCGAGCAGGCGCGGTTCCAGCGCATCAACCGGCTGACGCTGGCGCTCAACGTGCCGCTGTATGGAGCGCTGGCGGTGTGGCTGATGATGGGAATGGGGTAGCTACACCACGGGCTGGCGCCAGGCCTTGGACAGGTGGCCGAGGTTGGACTGGTTGAAGCGGTGGAGCAGTTCCTCCCGGCCGTGCTCCAGCAGGTACGTCAGCTCCCGGGGCATCAGCGTCTTCACGGTGACGAGCCGAACCTGTCCGTCCGGCATCGTGAAGTGGGTGGGGAGTGTGGGGGTGTCCATGCCAAGGAGCACGCCAACTCGGCCTTCCTTCGTCAGGAGGGATTCGGGCATGCGCTCTCCGTCCACTTCCATGGAGAGGATGCCGGTCCTCGCCGGTTCGCGCAGGTGTTCGTGGCCTACGAGCTCGTTGGCGATTCGCTCCAGCAGCGTTACAGGCCAGCTTGCCTGTGGCTCGTTGGTCTCGAGCGCAAGCTCCATGCCGAAGCCCACGGAGGGCTCCACGGCCTCCACGAAGAAGTCGGAGAGGCCGTCCGTCACGAAGAGGGTGCGTCCTTCGGGCCGGTGGATGACTCGCCAGACCTGGCGCCTCGCGGGCCAGCCTCCTCCGACGACGATGGGGATGACGAAGTTGTCGTCCATGGCTCCCAGCGTGCGCCAGAAGGCTTCACGGGGTTTCGTGGACCGTTCGTAGAGGTCCCGGAGTTTGCGGTTGTGCTCTCTCTCCTCGGGACTGACTTCGCTGGGACCGGTGACTTCCCTGAATGCCATCCCCGTGGCGCCTGAACGCTCCAGGGCATCCTTGATGTCCTCGGAGACGAGAAGCACGACGTTCCAACCCCAGGGGCGGAAGACCTTGGCATCGCCCACTTTCGTCGGGTCGATGCGCAGGCCATAAACAGCTCGATATGTCCCCGTCAATTCTGGTCGGTCATCCTCTGGCAGCCAATACTTCACCTCGGCGGACTGTTGATCATCGATGCATCGAATGGTCCGTGTCGCGACGAGGATGAAGTAAGGCTCGGACTGTCCTTCGACCTCGACGGGAATGAGCTGCACGTCGTCCTGAGCCAGTTCCGCGAAGACATTCGCGACGCGCTTGTGGACAACAGGTGTCCCACCCACACTCGACGTCGAGAAGTCTTGAACCACTCCCGGATGCCCAATGGGGATCGTCAGGCGCTCATGGACCTGGACCGGGCAGCCATCCGCGAACTGCCAGATGTCATCAATCTCCTGCCCCTGGGCGTTCGTTGCCTCGCCTGGAAGCCAGCGGTCACGGATATCCATGTCGTCGAGAAGTTTGAAGTACTTCATTGGGCTTAGCCTTCCCGGGCGTCAGGGCTGCGTGACGAGCAAGTTGAGCCGACTGTTCTGCGTAGAGATCTCTGATCCCAGCGACTCAAGCTCCTTCACAAGCGCCTTACCGCACGACTGAATGCTCCTGCATCTTCCCAGTGCCCGGCGCAAGCGCTCGTAGACTTCTTCATGGTACTTCTGAGGATGCGGTCCCTTATGTCCAGGGACACGGACTTTGTTCGCGGGATCATCCAAGGACATGCCAGCCCGGTCGAAGAGGTCCTGAAACTTGGGCGACCAAGGTCCGCCATGATGCGTGGCGTCCCACCACTTGTTCGTGGCGATGTGATGCTCGTGGACGTCGACTGGCACGGGGACGTTCCGCCCCTTCGCGGACATCGCCACCGCGTTGGGCGCCAGCGCAAGGGTCACCTCGCCACTCGCGGACACCGCGATTGC
Organism: Corallococcus sp. AB032C; assembly: GCF_003668935.1. Lineage (NCBI taxonomy): Bacteria > Pseudomonadati > Myxococcota > Myxococcia > Myxococcales > Myxococcaceae > Corallococcus > Corallococcus sp. AB032C. The sequence goes on from NZ_RAWP01000100.1 coordinate 17,513, forward strand.
TGAGACCTCCGCCGCGGCCACCAGCCGGAAGCCTCCCTGCTCCGCCCCCACCAGCGCGGCCTGCGCTGAGCCCGGCAGTGTCGCGACCCTCGTCGCCAGCGTCTGCGCCGTGCTCCCCAGCGCCGCCATCGCCAGCATCACGAAGGCTCTCGCCGCCTGCTTTCCCATCACCTCGGCGTACTTCTCTCCCGCGCCCCGGATGCCGTCGAACGTCTCTGCGTCCCTCACCTCCGCCGCCAGCACCCTCCAGCCCTGGACGAGACTCCACACCGTGTCCCAGCCCAGGTACGCAATCAGGGCCACCGTCAGCGTCGCCGCCACGCCCTTCGACAACAGCGGCTCCGGTACCAGCCACAGGCTGAAGTACACCGCTCCTGTCATCACCAGCAGCGACACCGTCGCCTCGGGGTCCACCATCCCCTCCAGCGCTTCGGCCGTCTCCTCCCACACCGAGTCCAACGCAATCCGGAAGGCCAGTGTCCTCTTGCCCTCCTCATCCAGCGTCAGCCCTCTGTCCAACAGGTGCAGACAGTCTCCGGACAGTCGCTTGCGCACGCACCAGCGTCCGTAGGCGGCCTCCAGTTCCGTGCTCCCATGAGTCACACGGACGCGCCCCTGCCTCGGGTCATCCACGGACACGACGCCCAGCGAGGCTCGCGGACGGTCCGCTCCGGGACTCAACAGTCGGAGCGCCTCCCTCCGGGGATGCACCGACACCGGCGCTCCGCGCGCCAGCGTCCGCACTGCCTTCTCGAAGGTGTCGCCCTCCAGCGCCACGGGCCGCGTGTCCGTGCGCGGCGTGTACTCACGCGCCCGGCCTTCCCCCGTGTCCAACCGCCACGTCCGTGACGTCGCGCAGCCCGTCACCAACAGCAGCCACATCACGCACAGCCAGCGCTGCGACATGGACTGCCTCCGACTACACCACGGGCTGGCGCCAGGCCTTGGACAGGTGGCCGGGGTTGGACTGGTTGAAGCGGTGGAGCAGTTCCTCCCGGCCGTGCTCCAGCAGGTACGTCAGCTCCCGGGGCATCAGCGTCTTCACGGTGACGAGCCGGACCTGTCCGTCCGGCATCGTGAAGTGGGTGGGGAGTGTGGGGGTGTCCATGCCCAGGAGCACGCCGACTCGGCCTTCCTTCGTCAGGAGCGGTTCGGGCATGCGCTCTCCGTCCACTTCCATGGAGAGGATGCCGGTCCTCGCCGGTTCGCGCAGGTGTTCGTGGCCCACGAGCTCGTTGGCGATTCGCTCCAGCAGAAGCTGCTGCCAACTCTTCGCCACGTCCTCCACGGACTCGTCGGTTTCGAGCGCGAGCTCCAGGCCGAAGCCCACGGAGGGCTCTGCTTGGTCAGCGAAGAAGTTGGAGAGACCGTCCGTCACGAAGAGCGTTCGGCCGTCAGGGCGGTGAATGACGCGCCAGATCTCGCTCCTCGCCGGCCAACCGCCTCCGACGACGATGGGGATGACGAAGTTGTCGTCCATGGCGCCCAGCGTGCGCCAGAAGGCTTCACGGGGTTTCGTGGACCGTTCGTAGAGGTCCCGGAGTTTGCGGCGATGCGCACGCTCCTCGGGACAGGCTTCGCTGGGGCCCATGACCACTGAGAACTTCACCCCTGTCACGTTCGCGCGCTCCAACGCCTCCTTGATGTCCTCGGAAACGATGAGCGCAAGGGTCCAGCCCCAGGGACGGAATACCTTTGCGTCCCCCACTTTCGTCACGTCAATGCGCATGCCGGAAACGGCGCGGTACTCGTCCACCTTCTCGGGTTGGCCGTCCTCCGGTTTCCAATACAGCACCTCTGTCGTCTGCTGCTCGTCGATGCATCGGATGTTCCGAGTCGCGACGAGCAGGCAATACGGCTCGGTCTCCCCTTCGACATCCACGGGAATGAGCTGTACGTCCTCGGGCGCCAGTGTCTGAAAGATGTTCGCGACTCGCTGATGCACGACAGGAGCCCCACCCACGCCCGCGTGGGAGAACTCGAGCGAGGTTCCTGGGTGATAGATGGGGATCCGGAGTCGCTCCTCCACTCGCACCGGACAGCCATCCGCGAATCGCCAGGGGTCATCGACCTCATTCCCCTGTGAGTTCCTGGGATCGTCGAGCAGCCAGCGGGTCTGGATGCCCATGTCATCGCGAAGACCGAAGTACCGTCCCGGCATAGGGGCTCCTGAATGCACCAATACCAGTGCTCCGCGCCGCCTTCTCGAAGGTGTCGCCCAGCGTCACGTGCTGCGTATCCGTGCCGCGCGCTGGCATGTTCGTTTCCGCTCAGCCCCGCAGCGCCACTCCCAGCTCCGCGTCTCCGTGCTTCAACCAGGTCCTTGCCGCGGACTCCTGCCAGAAACGGCGGAGGATCTTGTCCGTCCCGCTTCCGGACGCCACCCGGTTCAACTGCAACGCGACGATCTGGTTCTGCACCAACTCCGCCACCCGCGTCACTCCGGAGCGCAGCCCGTACTCCTGCACCCTCCGGATGAGATCCGCCGCCTCCGGCGAGGCCGGCCGGAACGTTCGCAGGTCCGCTTCGATCTTGATGGCCTGCCCCGCCACTTCATCCGTCGCGGCGCGCAGGTCCTCCACGAAGCGCTGCATCTCCTCCAGCCGGATGTAGCCCTCCAGCGCGAAGCTCACGATGGATTCCGCCCGGTCCACGTCGATTCGATACATCGAGGCCCCCTTCGTGAGACTGCGTCAAACCTTCTCCCCCATCACGCGTCCACGTGCCAACGTCCGGAGGGATGAGTCCCCTATTCAGGACTCCACTCCCACTTGCTCCAGAAGGAGGGCCAGCCCTCGCGCCGCCGCGGCATGCCGCACCTGCCGCCGGTCCCCTTCGAACCGGTGACGCTCCACCACCGCGGCCCTCCCGCGCCGCTGTACCGCGATGAACACCAGCCCCACCGGCTTCGCCTCCGTCCCTCCCCCGGGCCCCGCGATGCCCGTCTCCGCCACCGCCCAGTCCGCCCACGAACGCTCCAGTGCCCCCGCCGCCATCGCGCCCACCGCCTCCGCGCTCACCGAGCCGTGCGCCTGCAACAACGCCAGCGGCACCCCCAGCTGCTCCCCCTTCGACTCGTTCGAATACGGCACGAACCCTCGCTCCACCACCGCCGATGCCCCCGGCACCTCCGTCAGCGCCGCCGTCATCAGCCCTCCCGTGCACGCCTCCGCCAATGCCAGCCGCACCCCGGCCTCACGACACCTCGCGATGACCTTCGGCGCCAATGCATCCAGGTCGCTCACGCGCCCTCTCCTGGCACCGCCGCCAGCACCGACACCAGCACATCGCCCCGGAAGGTGATGCCCACCGTGCCCTCCTCCACGCACAGCCCCACCGCCGGGTGCACGTCCGCCGGACACACCGCCTCCAGCCCTCCCCTTGGCGCAAGGCCTGCTCGCTGCAACCGCTCCCACCAGGCCAGGGCCGGCTCGTGCCGCTCACACCGCTCCGATTCGTTCACCGTGCCCACGATGTCATCCACCTCCCGGCCGAAGAATCGCTTGATGGCGCGACGCTCCGCGCTCGGCATCTCCAGCGTATCCAGCAGATGGAACACGCGGGAGAAGTGATTCCACGCGTTCTTCAATCGCTCACGCGCCGGTGCACGGTGGTGATCCACGTGGGGCTCGCACATCACCACGCCCACCGGGCCCAGCGATGCCAGCCTCGCCAGCACCGCGTCGCGTGCCTCCATGCCTGACGTCTCCTTCTCCGCCACGTGGTGCATCGCGAACGCCGCGTTCACCACCAGCGGCCGGCGCACGGCTCGCAACGCCGCCCATGTCGCCATGTCCAGGTCCTCCACCGGCGACTCCAGCTTCACGAACTCGAGCGACAGCCCCACCTCGTCCGCCACCGCCAGCACCGCGTCGCGCGCCTCCACCAGGCTCGTGCCGCTGGGGTCCACCCCCACCACCGTCAGGTGCCGGGGCAGTGCTCCCGCCCTCGCCAACGCTCGCAGCAGGTTGCACTCCTGCCGCCCCTGCCCGATGCCCACGTCCAGCAGCGTCGGCTCCGCGTGCCCTCGCAGGAAGTCCGCGAGCAGCGCGTTCGCCACCGCGTCCGCCGCCGCCGCCAGCGGCAGGTGCTTCATCAACCGCCGGAACAACTCAATCTGTGGCGCGCCTCCGTCCACCTCCGACGCCCGGTACGGGTGCAGCGCCCCCGTCGCCCCCTCCAGCCGGCGCGACAATGCCGTGGCGAACACGGCGTAGTTCTCGTCTTCGGGAATGCGCTCCGCGTCCAACAACCGATAGAGCGCGGCCAGCGCTTCGACCGCCTCTATCGTTCGCGCTGACAACGCATGGTCCATCGCCCGGAGCAGCAGTTCGTCTTTCGGCGTCCGCATGCGCCCTCCCCGCGGAACCCTGGCCGTGGCTTCCGCTCGACATGAAAAAGTGTAACGACCGCCCGTGTCGCGGCTCCAGGGGGCGGCACCTCGGGACAGAGGGCCGTGCGCGTTCGCACAGCGCGCCGCCCCTGCGGTCGGACTGGCGCTGCGCGGGGAGAATGGCGGGGGATTCGAGCGGCCCGGCGACTCCTGGCGCTGCATCCCATAGACTTCGCGTGAAAAGGCACCGCCGGGATTCGCCTCCCGGTCCGTATGCCCTCCGTGAACCGACTTCCGCCACGGGCCGGGGAAGTCATGGGCGCCTTGGGCCGAATCCATGAACGCATGCAGTGTCCTCGCCGGGCCGGAGCACTCCGGCGCCAGCGCGGGTGTCACCTTCGCGGGGGCCCGGTGTTGAAGCGCCCGCCCATGTTCCTCCCCCGTGCCGCCCCCCTGATGCTGGCGCTCGCGCTCCTGTCCGCATCGACCGCCCTCGCACAGGGCGTGCCCTCCTCCACCAGCGAGCCTCGCGCCGTGGAGGTGGACGTCCACGCCACCGACGCGGGCCAGGCCCTCTCCGCCGAGGACGCCCTCCGCCTGGGCTTCTCCCCGGACGCGGGTGACACGGCGCTCGTGCCGCCCAGCCTCACCGCCGACGCCCCCGCCGCGTGGCCGGAAGGCCTGGAGGGCACGCCGGGCGAGGTGGAGCTGGAGCTGCTGGTGGACGTGGAAGGCCGCGTCGCGGAAGCGAAGGTGGTGCGCGCCGCCGCCGAGCCTCGTCTCACCGACGCGGCGCTCGCCGCGGCACCGGGCCTGCGCTTCATCCCGGCCACACTGGCTGGCACTCCCGTGGCCGTGCGCCTGCCCTTCGTCTACCGCTTCACGCCACCCGTGCAGGTCCCCGCCTCCACCACACGCGTCACCGGCGAGGTGCGCGCACGCGGCACGCGCCGCCCGCTGCAGGACGCGGCCTTCTTCCTGGACGGCGCGCTCCAGCCCGCCGCCACCACGGACGCTCGGGGTCTCTTCACGGTGGACGTGTCGCCGGGCTCGCACACGCTGGAGGTCCGCGCGCCTGGCCATGCGACGACGGTGTTCACGGAGACGCTGACGCAAGGACAGACGCTCCAGGTCGTCTACCGGCTCCAGCCTCGCGAGGTGAATCCCTACGAGACCGTCGTGCGCGACGAGCGTCCACGCACGGAGGTCACCCGCATCAGCCTGCACGAACAGGAGATCCGCGAGGTGCCCGGCACGATGGGCGACCCGTTCCGCGTGGTGATGCTGATGCCGGGCGTGGGCAGCCTCGCGTCAGGCATCAGCTACCCGGTGGTGCGCGGCAGCCAGCCCGCCGCCACGGGCTTCTTCCTGGACGGCGTGCGCATCCCGATGCTGTACCACCTGCTGCTCGGGCCCGCGGTGGTGCACCCGGACTTCATCGACACCGTGGACTTCTATCCGGGCACGCCTCCGGTGCAGTACGGCCGCGTGCTGGGCGGCGCGGTGGAGGGACGCCTCAGCCGCCCTCGCGAGGACCGGCTGCACTTCACCGCGTACGCGGACCTGCTCAACGCGGGCGGCTTCATCGAGCAGCCCTTCGAGTCCACCGGCACCAGCGTCAGCCTGGCGGGCCGCTTCAGCTACTCCGCGCTGCTCATCTCGCTGGCGGCCAATGCCTTGCAGAACTCGGAAGCGGAGCGATTGCGCGCGGGCTTCTGGGACTACCAGGCGCGCGTCGAGCAGAAGGTGGGCAAAGGCCGCCTGCGACTGTTCGCGCTGGGCAGCTCCGACGACGTGGGCATCTCGCCGGAGCTGCGGGCCGAAGCGGACGGGGCCGGCGTCGTGTCCCGCTTCCACCGCATCGACCTGCGCGGCACGCACCCGGTGGCGGACGGCGAGGGCGAGGTCGGCATCACGCTGGGCTGGGACGGCCTGGGCCTCACCGGCGAGCGGACGCGCGACACCGGTGGCGACCTCTTCCGCGAGAAGGTGGGCGAGTACGGGCTGCGCCAGGCGAGCATCGCCGCGCGTGCGGGATGGCGCCGCACGCTGACGTCCTCGCTGGACCTGGCCGTGGGCGCGGACGTGGAGCACCGCCGCTCGGCCACCACGCTCACCGGCACCGCGCGGCCTCCGGGCTGGCGCCCCACCGACGTCACGGATCCGCTCAAGCAGCCCAGCGCGCTGGCCACCTTCTCCGGCGCGTATGCGTCCGCCACGTGGAAGCCCTCCGACACCTGGGTGGTGACGCCGGGCCTGCGCGTGGACGCGTACCACCTGGTGCCGGGCATGACCTTCACGGCGGTGGAGCCGCGCCTGTCCGTGCGCCACACGCTGACCGACACCCTCACGCTCAAGGGCGGCGCGGGCCTGTTCCACCAACCGCCCACCGTGCTCGTGCACGTGCCCGCCGTCGACACCGCGAGCCTGCGCTATGGCCTCCAGTCCGGCGCGCAGTTCGACGTGGGCGCGGAGTGGAAGGCCTTCGAGGGGCTGGAGCTGAGCGCGGATGCGTACTTCAACCCGCTGTCCCGCGCGGTGGAGTTCGACCTGATGGACGTGGTGGAGAACCGCCGGCGCCGGGGCGCCTTGCGCGAGGACCCCGCCACCACCGGCTACGCCTACGGCTTCGACCTGATGGCGCGCCACCCGCTGGGCCGCCACTGGTTCGGCTGGGTGTCCTACAGCTTCCTGCAGAGCAAGCGGAAGGCGCGCTTCGCCCGCATCGGCGACGACAACCGCGTGCTGGAGACGGTGGACGGCACCCTGCCCTTCGCCTTCGAACAGGCGCATACCTTCAACGCCGCGCTCAGCTACAAGTTCGGCAACAACTGGACCGTGGGCACGGTGGTGCACTTCAACACCGGCCGTCCGGAGACGGGGCAGATCACCTCGCAAACGCAGCGCTGGGTGACGAACGCCGACGGCACGACCGAATGGGTGCGGCAGGACTTGGACCGCACGCAGCGCCTGTCGCCGTTCTTCCGCGTGGACGCGCGCATCGCGAAGTCGTGGGCCTACCAGGACTTCACCCTGGATGCGTCGCTCGACGTGCTCAACCTCTCCGCGCAGCAGGAGGTGGTGGCCTACGAGTACCGCGCCGAGTCCGGCTACGACCCCAACGACCCCAACGTCTCCCAGGCCGTCACTCCCGTCCGCGCGCCCATCCGCATCCCCGTCATCCTCCCGCTCTTCGGCCTCAAGGCGACCTACTGACATGCGACGCGCACTCATCACCTCGCTGGCACTGCTCGCCGCCGGCTGCGACCGCTATCCCGAGGACCCCATCTTCGCCTACGGCCGCGCGCTCCAGCGGGACGGCTCGCCGCGCGCGGGCGAGCCCCTGGGCGTCGAGCGCCTGGACACGAAAGCGGAAGCCTTCCAGCCCTTCAGCACCGTCACCCCCGAGCCCTCCGGAGACTTCACCCTGGAGATGCTCTACGGCGACGCCGTCAGCGAGACGAACTTCTCCAGCAGCCGGAACCGGTTCCGGCTGTCGCTGCCGCTGGAGGCGGACGGCAGCGGTGCCTTCGTCGCGTTCTCCTTCCAGGACGACGTGGAGCTGCCCACACTGAAGCCGTGGGACGCGCACCCGGTCGTGAGCATGGGTGAGCAGGGCCCGCGCGTGGACTTCCCGCCCGCGCCCCCGGCGCCTGAACAGCCCGTGACGGCGGACACGCTGGAGCTGCTTGATGGGCAGAGCGGCGAATTCATCCCCATCCTGCCCACCGACCCGGAGCCCCTGCTGTGGGTCACGTCCGGCGGCGAGCTGCTCTGGCGGCAGCCAGGCACGGCATCTCCGTGGACGCCGGGTCCGTACGTCCTGGAGGACTTCGCGCAGCCCCGCGTCCAGCTGCGCGCCGCCAGCGCGGGCATGTGGCTGTTCTCGCCCCTGGGCGGCGAGCCGGGCTCCGTGGAGTTCCGCATGGAGTGGCGCACCGGCGCCGAGCCGCTGCCCGCGGGGACGCTGCGCCCCATCAGCCGCGGCGCGACGTGCGAGCCGTCCTTCCCCGATGTCTGTCCATGGACAGATGGCCTGCTCACGCCCGTGGACTTCTTCGAGAAGGAGACCGACCCCCGGGCCTACAACGTCGTCGTCACCCTGCCCCAGCCTGTCCTCCCCCGCCGCGCGGTGGTGCGCGGGCTGAGCTACCTGCAGGGCTTCGGTGGCAAGGATTGGCTCGTCCTGGAGGGCAGTGCGGATGGCGAACAATGGCAATCCCTGGCACGCGTCACGCTGCGGGACCTGACCCAGCTGGAGCGCGACCTGCGCGAGACCCGGTTCGGCTACTACACCGAGCCGCCCGGAGGCGACTCCCCCTACGGCGACGGGCCGCTCCCCCTGGGCATGCGGGAGCCCGCGTTCCAGGACGTGCCCCTCACCCCCACCGGGCCCGTGCGCTTCGTGCGGCTCTCCGTGGAATCCCTTACCTACGACGGAAGTGCCCCACCTGCTGAGTTCTATTCCCTCTCCGAACTGTCCATCTTTGAATAGTCATTACGGGTGACCCTCCAACCCCCGGAAGTTGCTTGTCTGGGCGCAGCCCGGGAGTCCTGCCCAATCAAATAAATCAAGAAATAAAGGGCGAACCGTTCTTCACCTGCAGCACCGCTCATTCGTGCCCGAGGAGGGCCCCGATGATTGCGCTGACCTGGACGTATGGGCAGCTCCTCAAGGGATTGACGGAGCGGGTGCGCCGGGTGCTGCTGGTGCAGGTGCTCATCCTGGCGCCGAGCTTCGGGGTGCTGGAGCTGGACCCATGGGGTCCTTCGCACCGAGGGCTTTCCCTGACACGTCTGGCGCTGTGGGGCTGCGCCGTGGGGCTGTTGTGGGCCCTGCACCGGTATGCCTTCGGGCGCTCGCGGGTGGCGTCGTGGCAGCGAGTGCTGTGGGTGACGGCGCTGTGCTGGCTGGGACAGTGGCTGGGCGGCTTCGTCGCGCTGGAGGCGCTGCCGCGCACGCTCCAGCAGTGGTCCGGGGCGCGGTGGATCCACGTGGGCTTCACCGTGCTGTTCTTCTGGGCGGCGACCGCGCTGCTCTACCGGCTGGCCGCGCCCGTGCCGGAGCCCGAGGCCGTTCCCGCCGCGCCCACGGGCCCCCAGCCCCCGTCCGGCAAGAAGCGCTTCACGCGCGCGGAGCGTCCAGCGGGAGCCTGAGCCTCGCCCGGCAGCCGCGGCCGTCGGTGCGGTTCTCCAGGCGCAGGCTGCCTCCGTGCGCTTCGGCGATCTGCCTGCTGAGCGCCAGGCCGATGCCGCTGCCCTGGGGCTTGGTGGTGAAGAAGGGCACGAAGAGGTTCGCGGTGTCCGCGAGTCCGGGGCCTTCATCCTCCACCCAGACCTCCACCGCGCCCGGCGAGTGCACCGCCCAGGAAACCCAGACACCGCCCGCGCCCCCTTCCGACAGGGCCGCGTCCACGGCGTTGCGCACCAGGTTGATGAGCAGTTGCTCCAGCTGGTCTCCATCTCCGGACACGGTGAGGACGGGGCCCGGGCGTACGGCGACGGGGCGGCGCGGCTCCAGGGCCACCACTCGTCGCACCCAGGGCTCCACTTCGACGGGCCCCAGCGTGGGTGGTGGCAGGCGCGCGAGCCGCGCGTGGGCGGACATGAAGCGGGACAGGGCCTCCGCTCGGCGGGCGATGATGCCCAGGCCGTGACGGGTGTCCTCCTCCCAGTCCGCGGGGCGCGGCACCTGGGCGACGGTGTCTCGGAGGGCGTCCGCGATGGATTGGATGGGGGTGAGGGAGTTGTTGATCTCGTGGCTGAGCACTCGGACCAGCCGTCGCCAGGCTTCGCGTTCCTCCTCGCGCAATGCCAGACGCAGGTCGGTGAGCACGACGAGTTGGTGGGGCTGGCCGCCTTCGCGGAAGGTGCCTCGCCACAGCTCGTAGGGGCCGCCGTCCTGCTGCGCGAAGACGCGCGTGAGGCGGCGGGGGGCGGGGCCTTCCAGCAGGTCGCTCCAACCGAGGGCGTCCGCGTGCTGGCCCAACAACTGCGCGCGCGGCAGGCCCACGAGCCGGGCGCCCGCGCGGTTCACCAGCTTGAGGGTGCCGGAGGCGTCGAAGGCGAGCACCGCGACGTCGATGGCCTCCATGATCTGGCCCAGCAGCGCGCCGGCCTCCATCGCGCCCAGGCGCTGTTCGCGCAGGGTGTCTCCCAGGGCGTTGACCTCCAGGAGCACCTCACCGAGCGGATCGCCCGCGCGTCCACCCCTGCCGCGCACGGAGTAGTCCCCTTCACGTAGCGCGGCCAGCAGGCCCGCGACGGTGTGCAGGGGGCGCACGACGCGCTCGCGGAGCGCCAGACAGGCTCCGGCATGGATGCCCACCACGAGGACGGACAGCGTCCAGCGCACCTTGGCGGTGAAGTCCCCCGTCCAGAGGAGCGCGAGCGTCACGAGGACCGCGGGCAGGCCCGCGAGGACCGCGAGCCACATCACTCGCAGGTCGTACGGCACGCGCGCCTTGGGTTCGTGTGCATCCGGCGTCGTGACGCTCGGGTCGTGCGGCGCAGGGGGACCGCCGTTCACCTTGCGCCCTTGATGCCGTAGTACTGGAGCCGCCGGTAGAGCGCGCTGCGCGACAGGCCCAGCGCCTTCGCGGCTTCGCTCACGTTGCCGTCATGCCGGCCGAGGGCGCGCTCGATGAGGTAGCGCTCCACCTCCTCCAGCGTCATCTCCTCCAGGCGCGTGCTCCCTCCGCCCGGCGGGCCCATCCGCTTGAGCAGCAGGTCCTCCGCCTCCACGCGGTCCCCCACCGCCATCAGCAGCGCGCGCTCCACCGCGTGCTCCAGCTCGCGCACGTTGCCCGGCCACGGGTACGCGATGAGCGCTTCCAGTGCTCCCGGTGCCAGGTGGATGTTGGGACGGCCGTAGCGCTGTCCCTGCGCCGCCAGGAAGTGCGTCGCGAGCAGCGGGATGTCCTCGCGCCGCTCCCGCAGCGGCGGCAACTGCACCTCCACCGTGTTGAGCCGGTAGAGCAGGTCCTCGCGGAAGCGGCCCTCCGCCGCCGCCCGGCCCAGGTCCACGTTCGTCGCGCTCACCACTCGCACGTCCACACGACGCGTCCGCGACGAGCCCACCGGGTGCAGCTCCCCCGTCTGGAGCACCCGCAGCAACTTCGCCTGCTGCGTGAGCGGCATGTTGCCAATCTCATCCAGGAAGAGCGTGCCGCCGTCCGCCAGTTCGAAGCAGCCGATGCGGTCCGCCTTCGCATCCGTGAAGGCTCCCTTCACGTGACCGAAGAGCTCGCTCTCGAAGACGCCCTCGGACAGGCCGCCGGAGTTCACCGCGACGAAGGGCCGGTCCGCGCGCGTGCTCGCCGCGTGGAGGAGCCGCGCCACCACCTCCTTGCCCGTGCCGTGCTCCCCCGTCACCAGCACCGGCGCCGACGACGGCGCCACCCGCTCGATGAGCCTGCGCACCGGCAGCATCGCCCGCGACTCGCCCACCAACGGAGAGCGTCCGCCCTGCTCGCGGCGCAGGTGCTGGTTCTCCTCCTCCAGCCGCCGGCCGCGCTTCAACGCCCGGGACAGCTCCAGCTGCGTGCGCAGCGTGGCCAGCAGGCGCGTGTTGTCCCAGGGCTTCTGCACGTAGTCGCGCGCGCCCAGGCGCATCGCCTCCACCGCGCCCTCCACGCTGCCCCACGCCGTCATCACCACCACGGGCAGCAGCGCGTCCCTCGCGCGCAGCTCGCCCAGCAGGTCCAGGCCCTCGCGCCCGGACGTGGTGTCGCGTGCGTAGTTGAGGTCCATCAACACCAGCTCCACGTCCTCCGCGTCCAGCGTGGCCTTCACGCCCGCGGGGGACTGCGCGCTCACCACCGTGTAGCCGTCGCGCTTGAGCAACAGCCGCAACGCCTCCAGCACGTCCGGCTGGTCGTCGGCCACGAGGATGCGGGTGGTACGCGGAGAGGAAGCGGTGGGTTCGGACACGGAGGGCGCCACGGTGATGAACTGTGCCAGAAAGGAGGGAGGTCAGTCGGCCCGGAGCGCGATGATGGGGTCCACGCGCGTCGCCCGTCGAGCAGGCAGCCACGACGCCCCCAGCGCCACCCCGGTCAGCAGCAGCGCGACCCCGCCGAACGTCCACGGGTCGTCCACCGACACGCCATACAGCAGCGCCCCCAACAGCCGCGCCAATCCCAATGACAGGCACAGCCCCACCGCCACGCCCGTGAGCGACAGCCGCAGACCCTGCGCCAGCACCAGCCGCAGCACGTCGCCTCGCGCCGCGCCCAATGCCATGCGGATGCCCAGCTCCCGCGTGCGCTGCGTCACCGAGAAGGCGATGACGCCCGACAGCCCCAGCGCCGCGAGCAGCAGCGCGACGCCCGCGAACAAGCCCATCACCAGCGCGGACAACCGCCGGGGGCCCGTGGACTGGTCCATCCGGCGCGTGAGCGAGGACACGTCGAACAGCGGCAGGTCCGCGTCCACCGCGCGCACCTCCGCCTCCACCTGGGCGCGCAAGGCCTCCGGGTCCCCGGACTTCACGCGCAACGCCAGGCCCATGTACACGGACGGCAGCTGCGACAGCGAGTAGTACGCCGCCGGGCGCGCCGGCACGTCCAGGCCCCACTCGCGCAGGTCGTCCACGACGCCCACCACCGTGGTCCACTGCATGTCCTGGCCGTGCAGCTTCAATCGCTGCCCCAGCGCGTCGCCCTTCGGCCAGAAGAGGTTCGCGAAGGAGCGGTTGATGACCACCGCCCAGGGCGCGTCCGGCCCATCCCCGTCCTCCAGCAACCGCCCCTGCCGCAGGTGGACGCGCAACGCGTGCAGGTAGCCCGGCGTGGCGGCGCGGAACTCCACGGCCTTCCACAGCTCGCCCGGCTGACGCGGACGCCCATCGATGTCGAAGCTGTTGTCCATGGCGCCGCCCAGCGGGAGCACGTTCGTCAGCCCCGCGGACTCCACGCCCGGCAACGCCTGGAGCCGGGGCAGCAGGGCTTGGAGGAAGGCCGCCTGCTTCGGCCTGTCCGGGTACTGCACCTTCGGCAGCGCGAGCGCTCCGGTGAGCACGCCCTCGGACTCGAAGCCCGCGTCCACGCGCTGGAGCGCGAGGAAGCTCTTCACGAACAGGCCCGCGCCCACCAACAACACCAGTGCGAGCGACACCTGCGCCACCACCAGCGCGGCGCGCAGCCGGCTCGTGCGGTGGCTGCCCGTGGCGCGTGCGCCTTCACGCATCGCCGCGTGCAGGTCCACGCGGCTGGCCTGGAGCGCGGGCACCAGCCCGAAGAGCACGCCCGTGAGCACCGACACCGCCAAGGTGAAGAGCACGGAGGCCACGTCCAGCTTCACGCCATGGGCGCGCGGCAGGCCCTCGCCCACCGTGGCCACCAACGCGTCCGTTCCCCACAGCGCCAACAACAGCCCCACCGCGCCCGCCACCAGGGACAGCACCAGGCTCTCCGTGAGGAACTGCGCCACCAGCCGCATCCGACCCGCGCCCAGCGCCGCGCGGATGGACACCTCGCGGCCTCGCGACACCGCCCTCGCGAGCAGCAGGTTGGCCACGCTGGAGCACGCCACCAGCAGCACGAAGCCCACCGCGCCCCAGAGCAGCCACAGCGTCTCGCGGACCCCGCCCACCACGTGGTCCTCCAGCGACTTCACGCTCATGGACCACCCCGCCTGCTTGTACTGGTCCACCAGGTCCGCCGAGCGCGCGTTGCCCATGCGCACCAGGTCCGCTCGCGCCGCGTCCAGCGTCATGCCCGGCTTGAGCCGCGCCATCACGCTCAGGAAGCGGTTGCCGCGCCGGGATTCCTCCTGCTGCTGCGGCGTGGGCGCGAAGGGCAACACCGCCTCCGTGTCCTCCGGGTAGACGCCACCCGGGGGCAGCACACCCACCACCGTGTGCGGCACACCGTCCAATCGCAGCTCACGCCCCAGTACCTCTGGGTCCTTCGCGAAGTGGGTGCGCCACGCGGCGTCGGTGAGCACGACGACCTGGTCCTGGCCCGGCGTCTCCTCTTCTTGCGTGAAGCTCCGGCCGAGCACCGGCGCGACGCCCAGCGTGGGCAGGAACGACGCCGTGGCGATGACGACGCGCAGGCGCCGGGGCGACTCCGCACCGGTGAGCGTCATGTCGTCGGGCCGGAAGGCCGACAGCGACGTGAAGGCCTTCGTGTGCGTGATCAGGTCTCGATACTCGGGGATGGAGTTCGACACCTCTTTGAGGCCGAAGGCGTCGAAGTTCGGGGCCAGCAGCACCAGCCGCTCCGGCTGGGTGAACGGCGGCGGCGTGAGCAGCACTCCCTTCACCACGCTGAACACGGCGCTGTTCGCGCCGATGCCCAGCGCCAGCGTCAGCACCGCCACCGCCACGAAGCCGGGGGCGTTCTTCAGGGAGCGCCACGCGTAGCGCAAGTCACCGAGCAGGTGTTCCATGGCCGTATCCCCCGCTTCAGCGAAGCTGCTCGTCCTGCACGACGCGGCCGTCGAACAGGCTCACCGTGCGCGTGGCGATGCGCGCGTGCGCAGGGTCGTGCGTCACCATGCAGATGGTGGAGCCCGCCTTGTGCAGGTCGGACAAGAGCTGCATCACGGCCTCGCCGTTCTTCGAGTCCAGGTTACCGGTGGGCTCGTCCGCCAGGAGGATGAGGGGGTCTCCCGCCACGGCGCGCGCCACCGCCACGCGCTGCTGCTGACCGCCGGACAGCTGCCCCGGCAGGTGCCGCGCCCGGTGCGCCATGCCCACGCGCTCCAGCGCCCGCTCCACGCGCTGCTTGCGGTCCTGCGCGGGCAGTCCCCGGTAGGTGAGCGGCAGCTCCACGTTCTCGAAGACAGTGAGGTCGCCGATGAGGTTGAAGCTCTGGAAGATGAAGCCGATGTGCTGGTTGCGCACCTTCGCCCGGTCCGTGGGCGACAGCTCCAGCACGCTCCGTCCATCCAGCAGGTAGCTGCCGCGCGTGGCGGTGTCGAGCAGCCCCAGCACCGCGAGCAGCGTGGACTTGCCAGAGCCGGACGGGCCGACAATGGCCACCCATTCGTTCTGACGGATGGTGAGCTGGATGTTGGAGAGGGCGTGCGTCTCCACCTCCTCCGTCTCGAACACCTTGGTGAGCCCGTCGAGTTGGAGCAGCGCCTTGCCCGGCACCGCGCCCGGGGCCACGGCCTTCGCATCGCGGTCGTTCGTCATCGTCGTCATCATCGCAGCCTCACGCGCTCCACCGCATCCCACGCGGTCATGTCCGACAGCACCACCTGATCGCCTTCTGAAAGCCCCTGCACGATCTCCACCGCGTTCACCGAGCCGCGGCCCAGCTTCACGGGGATGCGCACCGCCTCGTCGCCTCCGGGCAGCAGCCGGAAGAGCGCCAGCGTGCTCTCCGACTGGGCTCCCGCCGGACGGCCCACGGACAGCACGTCGTCCAGCCGCTCCAGCTCCACGGTGCCCTCCACGGTGAGGTCCGGACGGGCGCCTTTGGGCAGCGCGTCTGGCAGCGACACCTCCACGCGCACCGTGCCCTGGCTGGCCGCGGGGGCCACTCGCGCCACGGTGCCCTCCACCACGCCGTTGCGCGTGTCCACCTGCGCCTTCAGGCCCGGGAGGATGTCGCGCGCCTGCGTCTCCGCGATTCTCAGCTCCGCCTTGAGCCGCTCCGGCTTCACCACCTTGGCCAGGAGCACGCCGGGCGTCACCCACTGGCCCAGCTCCAGCGGCAGCTCCTGGAGCACGCCGTCCTCGCCCGCGAGCACCTTCATGGACTCCACCTGCTGACGGCGGAAGCGCGCCACGGCCTTCAACCGCTCCACCTGCTCCTGCTGTGAAGCCAGACGCTGGCGCAGGCTCTGGGACATGACGTCCAGGCGCTGGCGCTCCAATTCCAGACGCTGGCCCGCCTCCTGCGCCTTTTCCTGCGCCTGGCGCGTCTCCAGGTCTCCGACGAAGGCCTTCTGGAAGAGCGTCGCGTTGGCCTGGGCGCGGCGCGTGGCATCGGAGGACTCCGCGGTGAGGGCGGCCACGGTGGCCTGCTGGGACAGCCGCTGCGTCTGGAGCAGTTCGCGCAGCTCCAGGAAGTCGCCCTCGGCGCTCGCGAGCTGGCGTTCGGCCTCCAGGGCCTGGAGCTGCACGTCCGGGTTGGACAGCTCCATGAGGAGCGTGCCCGCGGTGACAGTGGCCCCGGGCTTCACGTGGATGCGCTCCACGCGGCCGGCGGTGTCGGCGGTGAGCCAGCGGATGGACTCGGGCACCAGCGAGCCGGTGCCCTTCACCTGGCGCACCAGCGGGCCGCGCTTCACCGTGTCCAGCCACACCGAGGCCTTGTCCACGGTGGGCGCCGCGGGGCGCAGCCGGGACAGCCCCACCGTCACCGCCACGAGCGCGGCGAGGCCCAGGGCGGCCAGGAGGTAGGGTTTGCGGCGGGGTGCTCGGGCCTTCGGGATGTCCACGCCCCGGGCCATAGCGAGCCGCGTGCCAGGGCTTCGAGCCAGGCCAAGCGCCCGGAAACACGAGGACGGCGGAGGGGAGGCCGGCCGCGTTGACCGCTTGCGCGAAGGGCGCGTCCCAGGAACGGACACCGCGAAGAAGCGTGCTGTGGCTGAATAGAAACAGCGTCAGGCCGTCTGCTTGCTCGATTCAATTCCCACACAATTTCGAGGAACACCCGATGCGCTCCACCGCCCTCCGGATGCGCGCCAGCATGCTGCTGGCCGCGACGCTGCTGCCTTTCTCCGCCCTGGCCGACACCGTGTACCTGCAGCTCACGGACGTGGGCAGCGAGGTGGACTCCTCCGGACTGACGGCGGCCACGGTGGCGGAGCGGACGCGCTACGGCATCGAGGAGGCGCTGAAGACGTCCTCCACGCAGGCCATCCTGATGGATCCGCAGCACGAGGGCGCGCCGGACGTGACGGTGAGCGCGAAGGTGACGCGGGCCGGGGAGAAGTACCGGCTGACGTATCAACTGACCACGACGCACGCGCCTGTGCGCACCAAGACGCTGTCGTACGACTTCGCCAATCCCAGCCTGAGCGACAAGGGCTCGGTGGTGATGGCGCAGGCGGTGCTGACCGAGGCCGAGAAGCTGGAGGCCGCGGGCCAGGAGACGCCGGTGGCGACGGGGACGGATGAGGTGCCCCTGGCGCAGGCGGACGCGCCGATGGCGGAGGGCCTGGGCCAGGACTCGACGGGCCGCGAGCTGGAGAGTGAGGCGCCGCGCCGCCGGGGCCGTGGCCAGACGAACCTGGACCTGGGTCTGGCGTTGGGCTTCAACAGCCCCTCGGGCATCTTTGGCGGTGAGCTGGAGTACCGGGTGACGCCCATCCTGGGGCTCAACCTGAGCGCGGGCACGGGCGCCTGGGGCTTCCGCGTGGGTCCGGTGGCGCGCCTGTATCCGCTGGGCGAGGTGCGCACGAGCCCGTTCCTGGAGGCGGGCATGAGCTTCAACATGGGCACGACGTCGACGACCACGCTCACCTTCGGCGACGAGTCCGAGGTGTACACGACGGAGAAGCTGTTCACGCCGGTGGCGACGCTGGCGGTGGGCATGCGCCAGTCGATGGGCCCCATGTACCTGGGCCTGCGCGCGGGCTGGGGCTTCCGCCTGCGTGAGGACAACTGGACCACGTCGGACGGCCGCGACCCGAACCTCTTCGACGCGCTCGACATCGGCACCAGCCAGCACGGCGGCTTCCTGGCCAGCGTCACGCTGGGCGTCACGCTCTTCTAGGCCGTGCTACGGGCGGGGCGCGGGAGCCGGTGAGCCCGCGTCCTGCCAGGAGCGCGGCAGGAACGGGGAGGGCCCGTCGCCCAGCGCTTCTGGAGACGCGGTTCCGGGCTCTCCGGGCGTGGCGGACACGCCGGCATCCTCGGGCTTCGTGACATCGGGCTGGCCGTCGATGAGCCGCCGGAGGATCCGGCCATCCCGGTGGATGGCGTAGCTCGCGCCGGAGTCCAGCGCGGGATGTGCGCGGCCACAGGCCTTCGGATCTTCATCGATGCGGATGAAGATGACGTCGCCCTGCCGGACGAAGCGGTACTGCTGGGACTCCCAGCGGCTTCCACACGACACGGAGGGGTCTCGCGGTGGAAGCAGGTCCCGGGCGGCGACGGTGAGTGCTCGCAGCGTGTCGCCATCCAGTTCGTACACCGTGCCTTCGGACCCCAGTGAGACAGCGGGTTGCGCGAAGAACGGCGGGAAGGTGATGGAGGGGTCCTCCTCGTAGCTCGCAGGAGACGGCGCGGCGGCTCTCATGCAGCCCGCCAGCACGAGCGCGGAGGCCAGGATGGAATGGGTCTTCCGCACGGACATGCGCCCAGCCTATCCCTTCCAGGTAGGCTCGCGCGCCATGCCGGCCTCCCTGCTTGAAGTGTTCCTGGACCACGCCCGTCACGAACCCTCTCGCCCGCTGCTCTCCTTCGAGGGGACCACGTACACGCGAGGACAGCTGGCGGAGCGGGTCACCGCGTTTGCTCGCGGACTCAAGGTCCGGGGGCTGGCTCCGGGCGACCGCGTCGCGCTCTTCCTGGAGAACAGCGACGCGTTCGTCATCACCTGGCTGGGTGTCCAGGCCGCGGGCTGCGTCGCCGTGCTCGTCAATACGGCCTACCGTCAGGTGGAGCTGGCCCACATCCTCTCCGACGCGGAGGTGAAGGTCTGCGTCACCGGCACCGCTGGCGCCTCGGAGCTGGCTCCGCTCCGCGACCAGCTTCCGTCGCTGCAATGGCTCATCACCGTGGAGCCGCCCCCAGCGGAGTTCCCACTCCCCTCCGTGGCGTTCCAGGACGTGCTCGCACAGGGCGCCGCATCCACCGCGGCCCTGCCCCTGCCCCGCGCGGAGGATCTCGCCGTGCTGGGCTACACGTCCGGCACCACCGGCCGCTCCAAGGGCGCCATGCTCCAGCACCGGCAGCTGCTCTCCAACGTGCGCGCCGTCACCGAAGCGTGGCGCTGGACCGACGCGGATCGGCTGCTGCTCACCCTTCCGCTCTTCCACACCCACGGCCTCATGGTGGGCCTCCACGGCACCCTCTTCACCGGCGCCAGCGCGGACCTGCGCCGCCGCTTCGTCGCTTCCGAAGCGCTCACCGCCCTGCACGACGACGCGTCCCTCACCCTCTTCTTCGGCGTGCCCACCATGTACGGCCGCCTCCTGGAGGAATCCCGCCGCACCGGCGTGACGCCGCACCCCTTGCGCCTGTGGGTCTCCGGCTCCGCCCCCCTGAGCCCCCAGCTGTGCCTGGACATCGAGGCTCGCTTCGGCGCTCGCATCCTGGAGCGCTACGGGATGACCGAAACGATCATGAACACCACCCAGCCCTACGACGGCGAGCGCCGCCCCGGCACCGTGGGCATGCCCTTCCCCGGCCAGGAGGCCCGCGTCGTGGACGTGCGCTCCCGCCAGCCCCTGCCCCGCGGCGAAACAGGCGAAATCGAGGTCCGTGGCCCCCACGTCTTCACCGGCTACTGGCGCCGCCCGGACGCCACCGCCGAAGCCTTCGACGCCGAGGGCTGGTTCCGCACCGGCGACCTGGGCGAATGGGACCCGGACGGATTCCTGCGCATCACCGGCCGGGCCCGGGAGCTCATCATCAGCGGTGGCTTCAACATCTACCCCCGCGAAGTCGAAGAGGTCCTCACCGCGCACCCCGCCGTCGCCGAGGCCGCCGTCCTGGGCCTGCCCGACCCGGACTTCGGTGAGCAGGTCGTCGCCGTCATCGTCCCCCACCCCGGCGCCCCCACCGATGCCCAGGCCCTGGTGGACTGGTGCCGCGAACGGCTCGCTGCATTCAAGAAGCCGCGCCGCGTCGTCTTCACCGACGCCCTGCCCCGCAACGCCCTCGGAAAGGTCCAGAAACACATCCTCAAGGAGCGCCTGGCCGGCTCCCAGGCCACATCCACCGCCACCTGACCAACAGAACGCACACCGTCCCCTGGCCGAACTGGCGCGCGGACCTACCTTCTCCCGCGAGAGAAAATGGAGCCACCGCCTGACGTCCGACCCCGCCCGCCTCCCGTCC
>NZ_RAWP01000101.1:0-36955 GCF_003668935.1 Corallococcus sp. AB032C
CCCTGACCCTGCTCCCCGCGCGGCTACGGCTTCGGCGCGATGGAGACCTTCACGCCCTCGCTCCACACCTTGTGCTCGTCCGCGTAGTACAGGTACGCGCGGCTGGACGGGCCCGTGTAGGTGCCGGGCACCGCGGCCACCAGGGACAGCGGCACGTCGATGCGCTTGTTCGGCTCCATGCCACGCCAGTACAGGACGACGTCGCGCCCGAGCACTTCGTAAGCATCCACCACCTGCCGCTTCACCAGCTCCTTGAGCTGGTCGTGGCGCACTTCCAGTCCGCCCGGCACTCCAAAGATTGCCACCGCCGTGGGCAGCTTCTGGCCCGTGCGGTTGGCCACCACCACGCGCGCCTCCGTGGGCTCACCCTCGGTGAGGGCCGTCTTCGCCAGCGCCACCTCCAGCGTCACCGCCGTGTCCTTGGAGCTGTCCGGCGTCAGCATGTTGTAGGTGACCTCCACCGAGTACGGCAGCTCCGCGCCCCCCTCCATCCGCAGCTCCAGGCGGCGCTCGCCCGTGCCCAGCAGCGCGCTCACGTCGGGCAGCTTGAGGGCTTCCTGGGTGGAGCCGTCGAAGCGGACCGGTTCGCCCACCGGGCGGCCGTCCACGTAGACGCGCACCAGCCCCGGGGTGAGCTTGGACGCGCGCGCCTTGTCGTAGGCGATGATGGCGCGCAGCGCGAGCACCGTGCTCTGCGTCGCGCCGTAGCGGCCACCGTCGCTGGACTCCGCGAGGAACTTCATCGCGCGCTCCACGTTGCCCACGTAGGCGGGGTCGCGCATCCACGCCAGCGTCGCCAGCGCGGTGGTCTCGATGTTCAGCGTCTCGCCCATGCTGCCCACGATGGACTGCGTCGCGCCGTCCACCACGCCTTGCTGCCCCTGCGCGGAGGCGAGCCGGCCCATCAGCTTCCGGGCCTCGGCGGCGTCACCGGCGAGCGCCAGCACGTTGGCCGCCAGGGCCACCACGTAGCTGTTGGTGCTCTTCGCCGCGGCGGCCTTCACCGAGGCCACCTCGCGTGACAGCTCCTTCGCCTGCGAAGCCGGCTGGCCCGCGCTCTCCAGCAGCGTCCAGACGATGTATGCGTTGGACGTGTCCGGGTCCTCCACCCACACGTGCAGCGCGCGGCGCTTGCGATTGAAGCCGCCCTGGCCGTCCCGCTGCTGGAGCAGCCACTCGCGCGTGCGCTCCATCATCGCGGTGTCCACGTCGCGCACCTGCCGCATGTCCGTGAAGTGCAGCAGGCCGAACGCGGTCAGCGCCTCATGGCCGGGGTTCTGCCCGAACCACTCGTAGCCCTTCTCGGACGTCTCGTAGCCCACCAGCCGCTGGTAGCCGCGCTCCAGCTTCTCCTTCGCGCTCGCCACCAGCTCCGGGTTCACGCCGGTGTGCGTCTGGAAGTACTGCTGCGCCATCGTCATGGGGTACGTCGTGGAGCTGGTCTGCTCGAAGCAGCCGGAGGGCTCCTGGATGAGGCGGGCCAGCGACTCCGTCATGTTGGCCAGCGGGCCCGGGTACACGGCGATGGACGTCCGCACGGTGCCGGGCACCAGGCTCTTGGGCAGCACCACCGGGTGCGCCGCCGGTGCCTTCGGGGACACCAGCCCGCCGTAGGACACGCGGCCCGGGAAGCCCCGGGGCTTGATGGACAGCGTGCGGGTGACGACGTCCGTGTACTCGCCCGCGCTCGCCGTGAGCTTCACGTCCACCGGCTTTGCCTCCTGGCCAATCTCCAGGGAGAAGAGCTGCCGGCCGCGCGCCTGCGAGGCCAGGTCCAGCGTGGCGCCGCCGGAGACCTTCACGTCTCCCTTCAGCTCCACCTTCACCCCCGCGCCCGAAAGCCGCGCCTCCGTCCCGTTCACCAGCGCCACCGGCAGCCGCACCACGTCTCCCGACGTCACCTCGAGCGGCAGCTTGGGCTCCGCGTAGAACGGCTGCACGGACTCCAGCTCCGCCACCGCTGAACCGAGCGCGCCGTCACCACCCACCGCCCCCGCGAACGCCTTGAACGTCGTCACCGAGTCGCTCATCGCGAAGGACACCCGCGCCTCGCCGGTGCGGGCATCCGTGCGCACTCCGGCGTTCCAGTAGAGCGTCTCCGCGAAGTCGACCCGGTCTCCCGACTTGCGGTTGGGCCTCGCGGTGTGCGCGAACTCGCGGAGGTAGATCAGCTGCCCCTGGATGACCCGCTTGTCGTCGAAGCGCGCGTCGTCCCGCTTCGCGCGAAGGCTCCTCCGCTCCATGGGCGCCTCTTCCTCCTTCGCCAGTTGGAGCACGGGGGCCGGTGCCTCCACTTCCGGGGCTGCCTCCGCCGGGGGCATGGGAGGCGGAGCCGCCGCGGCGACGGGGGCCATTTCGGGGAGGACCGCGCCCTCGGCCCGTCCGGCGAAGGCGTCATCCTCGTCCACGACGTTCCGGTCCATCAGGGGTTGCGCCTGTCCCATCGCGACCGCCGTGCCAGCGCCGCGTACGGACCTGCTGATGGACGGCCGGGGCTTGCGGACGGGCTCCTGCGGCCAGCGCACCGCGAGCACGCGCATCGCCGCGTCACCATGCCGGGCGAGGAAGCCCTGCGTGTCGGTCAGCGCGAAGCGCCGCCAGCCCTGCGTCCCCAGCAGCAGGTCCACCGCCAGCTTCGACTTCGGATTCTTCGCGTCGAGGTAGAGCTGCGCGTCGGCCAGCTCCTTCACCTCCGGCTCCAGCAGCACCATGACCGGGAGCTGAGGCGCCTGGTCGCGCTTCTCCTGGAGCTCCAGCACCGCGTCATCCGTCACGGTGAGCATCACCAGCGCGGAGACCGGCTGGCCGCCGCGCGTCGTCCGGGCCGTGAGCCGCACGGGGCCACCGGGCACGTAGCGCGTGCGGTCCGCCTTCAGCTCCACCGACAGCTCCTTCGAGGGCTGGCGGAACACCAGACGCTCCGCGACGGGCCGCCCGTCGTGGTCCCACACCGTGGCGACGAGCACACCGTCCGCCTCGCCGGGGTTCAACGTCACCGGCCCGCCCTTCACGTCGTCCAGCACCGCGGAGGCGACGCGCACCTCGCGCTGGCTCAGCGTCACCGTCGCGCGGCCGACGCCGTTCAGGCCCACGACGAGCTGCACCAGCTTGCCCGCGGGAACCACGTCCTCGCGCACGCGGATGACGGCGCCCCTCGGCTTCACCTCCGGCAGCGGGAAGCTCTTCCGGATGCCCGACGGCGAGTCGATGCGCAGCGCGTACCGCACCCCTGCCTGCGGGGTCAGCTCGAAGCGGCCACGGCCCTCGTGCTCCGAGTTCACGCGGGCGACGACCTTGCCGCTGTCCACCTCCACCACCCGGCCCATCAGGTCCGCCGGCTTGCGCGCGGGAGTGCGCGCCTCGAAGTAGACGCGCGAGGCGAGCCCCGCCACCAGGTCGCCGCCCTCCGGGTACATGGCCAGGTCCAGCGTCTGGAGGAGGATGGGAATCGTCTTCGCCGCGGACTCCACCACGCCGCCGTCCTGGATGGTGAAGGCCAGCGTGCCCTCGCCGCGCTCCATGGCGGCGGGCAGCGGGAAGCGCACCGTGCAGCGCCCCTTCGCGTCCACCGTGCACGGCACCTGCGCCACGGTGGCGCCATCCACGAGCGCGTTGGCCGTCACCTTCGCGCCCTCGGGCACGCCGCCCTCCGCGCGCTTCACGTCCAGCGTGGCGGTGACGGTGTCGCCGGGCCCGTAGCCATCCCGGAGGAACTCAATCTGGGACTTGAGCCGGGGGGCCCGGTAGGCGCGCACGTCGAACTTCCGCTCCGCGGGGGCCGCGCCCGTCCACGGGTAGGTGACGCGCAGGGTGTACTCGCCGCCGGCCTGGCCAGCGGGGATGGGCCAGGCGTAGCCCCAGACGGAGTCCGCCGTGGACGCCGTGCTGGTGGTGACGACGTCCCCCTTGGGCCCGCGCACCTCCACCTGCGCATTGAGTGAGCCCGCGTACGGCTTGCGGTTCAGGGCGTCCAGCACCAGACCCCGCACCAGCACCTGCTCCCCGGGGCGGTAGAGCGGCTTGTCGGTGGTGACATGGGTCAGGTAGCGGTTTTCGCCCCCCAGGGAGCGTGAGGTCGCCCGGGCCGCGAGGACCTGGGGCGATAACGTCACGAAGACGGCTGCGAATCCCAGCGGCAGGAGTGCGCGCAGGGCAAATGGTACGTAGTGGGCCATGGCGGCATTCAACGGCCGAGCACGCCAGAAGTTCTAGCCCTCCCCCAGGAGGTCCTGGAGGACTTCGCGCCGCTTGTTTGACGCATCGCGGCCTGCGTGTCGCTCCGCCCTTGGAACCGGCCCGGCTTCGAGGCACCCCGAGGCGCGGTTGCCATCGCGGCACGTCCCGTCAGGAGCCTGAGCGGATGTCTCCCTTTGGGACGGCTCTCCTGTTCTGGCGAGGTCAAGGATTGAGCGAGATGTCGGTCAGCAGTCGGTTGCTTGCCGTGGCCTCATGCAAGAGATTGTCTATCCGCCTTCGCTCTTCCAGCCTGACTCGCGAAAGGAAGAGTCATGTCTGGTCCTCCAAGTCCTAAATCAATGCTCCTTGCCAACGTCCCAGTCGTGGGGCTGCCGCAGCTGCTCCCCGACCCGGCGAAGTCCCGTGCGCGCAGTGGCAAGACGGCCGGAGTTCAAGCTGGCAAGGCAGTAGCGGATCCGTGTGGTTCGGTGACGAGGAGCACCATCACGGGGCTGCGCAGCAAAATCCAGGAGGCGTGCACCGTCGCGCAGACCAACGTCAACGCCAATGGAGCGGGTGTGCCCGGCGCTGAATATCCAGGCGCCGCGACCTACAGCCTCACCGTCTTGACCCTGGCGTTGGATGGGATGGATCAGCTTCATCTGTGGCTTGACACCAATGGCATGTATGTCGCGCCGGACGATCGAGTGACAAATGCCAGCGCCGCGTTCAATGTCAGCGCATACTGTCGAGAGATCTCCAGCCATCTTCATCATGGGCGATACTGGGCCGCGGTGAGTGCCGCTTGGAATTCAAGCAGGAATACGGCCCAGCCGGCACTGGACTGCGTTGAGCGAGTCTCCGAGGCGCTTGCGCTGCTCGACCCTCTGGCTGCCAATGCCACGCGCTGCTACCTGTCGGCCTACTTCCCCTGATCCGGAGACCGGTCCCGGTTCCACGGCGCTCCGCGGGGAGTGCCACGGAACCGGGACGACTTCGGGTCCTTCAGCGGTCGTCGCCGTCGCGACCCGCGGATGCGTCTACCGGGGGACTGACCTCCTGGCGCCCGCCCGTCAGCAACCAGGCCCGCTGACTGGGGGCGAAGCGAGGTGCCAGATAGCCATCGTTGATCTCGCGAGTCACCGCGAAACGGTTGAACGCCGTGGAGGGGATGAACAACCGCGAGTTGTCCGCGAAGCCATCCGAGGCGGCGTCGACGTCTCCCTCGGCGGCCGAGACGACGCCGTCGCCATTCTGGTCGACCCTCGCGACTTCCCGGGCGTAGGCCTGGAAGAGGCGGCGGTTCAGGTTCTTCTCCCAGGGCATGAACGACGCCAGCCGGACATAGACATCCAGGAAGATTTCGTTGGCGAGCCCGCTCGGGATGAATCGCTGGCGGAACTCCCGCTGGGAGTCGATGCCCGCGTCGAAGAGGTCCGGATCGCGGGGGCGATACGGGTTGTCTCCATACTCTTGCGGAAAGTTCTTCACGCCCAGGGGCCCCGAGCCCGGGACGATTGACTTCAGCAAGCCAATCTCTCCGTCCTCGAAGGCGTCAGGCGGCGCTCCAATCTTGTCGGGGAAGCCACCGGTGAACGGAAGCTCGTAGAGCGGGTGGACCCAGTTCGTGGTGTAGTTGAACTCCCAGTAGTTGTGCACGTCCATTTGCTGCATGGCGTTGTACGCACCCATGCTCAGCTGGATGGGGACGACGTTGCTCTGGATCCACGGGAAGCGATCGTTCTCGTTCGGGAACCGGACGGCCTTCCCATCCGTCGTGAAGAGATTCCCGGGGACGTTGTTGTGGTGTCCGATCTTCGCCAGCATCGCCGCATCGGCGGCGGTCATCGTGCCGAACTGGGCACGCCCGTCAGGGCGCGGGGGCGCGACCGGCGGGACGACCAGGTCGTGGATCATCCAGCCCTCGTACCACCCGCTCTCGTTGTTGATGACGAAGAGCCCGGAGATGTCCGTGAAGACGTCGATGAAGGCACGGACGTCGTTCGGGTCGGTGGGAAGCCCGGGCTTCGGCTCGAGGGCGAGCCGTACCGACGCGATGGTGGGCAGCCCGCAGTTGCCGCCCGTGGCCGTCAACATCGCGGTGTCATTGACGCCGGGAATGATGCTGACGAAGACGTTGCGCTCGAAGCCATTGGTGTCCAGCAGGTAGTACTGGAAGAGCTGGCTCGGCGTGTCCGCCTCCGCGTAGACCTGCATGGGGAGGTAGGTGTGCGGCCGGCTCGCGAGCCGGAGGAGCCGCTCCTTCAGCGGTGTGGGCAGCGCGACGACGTCTCCACGGTTGGCCACGGTGGCGACATCCGCGTTGGCATTCGGGTTGGGATGGCACGGCGGCGGCGGTTGCTCCGCGTGAGCCTGCTGAAGCGGGAGCCATGGGGTGACCAGCGCGAGCGAAGTGATAGCACCCAGGGCGCGTCTGCGGACCTGAATGAATTGCGAGACACTGTGGGGAGATTGCACTGCGATCCTCCTTCGGGCGGCGTGCCGACCGTGCACGGAAGAGGGCAGGTGGACGCCTGCCCTTCTTCCTCGACTGCGCCGTGGATCTAGGCCCTGGCCCGCTGGATGCTCAGTGTCCGCACGTCGTTTCCGCGTGAGCAGAATGAAACGGCCGGGGGCCCGAGCGTCTTAAGGCAGCAGGCCCCTCTCTCTTTCCGCGCATTCAGGGCTCGTTGAAGATGAGCAGCCCGCGCGCTGAGTCCACCACGTAGACATACCCGTCGCCCGGGACGCGCATGCCGATGGCGCCCTCGTAGACGAAGCCCAGGCGTTTCGGGTCGGTCTCACGATAGGTGTTGAAATAGGCGATCTCCTTGGGGCGCGTGGGGTTGGCCACGTCGAACACGCGCACGCCTTCCTGGTACCAGGCGACGTAAAGCCGGGTGCCCTTCAGGATCATGTTGTGGATGGAGGTGGTGGGGCGCAGCCGGTGCTCGGCGATGAGCTGGATGTGGGCCGGGTCGGTGACATCCAGCACGCGAAGGTGCGCGCCCTCCTGCTCACTGCCTTCGAACGCGATGGTGCGGCCCGCGAAGGTCCCCACCGCGCTCGCATGGCTGTATTGCCGGTTGTAGTGGTATCGGCCCAGCTCCTTGACCTGCATGGGGTCGCTCGGGTCGGTGATCAGGAAGCCGATGTCCGTGTGGTTGATGTAGAGGCGGCCCTCGTAAGCGAAGGCGTCATGCGGATAGCTGGTGACGAACTCCTCTGACGAGAAGGTGAAGCGGTTGAGCAGGACGGGGGATTGCGGTGACGTGATGTCGAAGATGAGCGTCTGCTGGGGCCGCAGCGCCATGGCGTAGAGCCGGTTGCCCTCCACGAACAGGGTGTGCACATCCAGGGGCGCGCCGCTGGGCACGCTGCGGAGGTAGGTCGGGTCCCCCGGATTCGAGATGTCATAGAGGATGACGCCGGACGCGCGGGTGGCGATATAGAGGACGTCGTCCTTGGCCCACGCGGCGTTCCAATACCCATCGTCTGGCAGGGAAATGACCTTCTTCAGCACGGGGTGGCTGCGGTCGCTGACGTCGAAGACAGTCAAACCTCCCGCGGGCATGTAGTTCTTGAGCTGGATGGACACCACGTAGGCATGGTTCTTCGTGACGTAGACGTCCGCCGGAAAGCCAATCCCGACGAAGGATTCGGAGACGAGGTCCAGGCCCCCGGAGGACTCGGCCTCACCGCGGCCCCAGGTCATGCGCTCCGAGTCGAACGTGCCCTTCTCCGCGAGCACGCCGTTGCTGCAAAACGCATAGCAACCGGTGATGTGGTTGCGTTCGGGAGCGTCGCAGCCCGCCAGCGCATACTTCGTGACCACGCCCCGGGTCGTGGTGAAGATGTTCGCGAGGAACATGCCCCGCTCATCGAACTGCTGCCGGGTGAGGGGAGTGAAGTTCAGGGTCCCGGCGCCGCCATCCTCCGGGAGCAGGATGCCGGCGCCTCCCCAGGGGTACTCACCGGAGGTCGAGCGCAGCTCCGTCTGGTAGATGCCGTGCCGTGCCGCCGTGCTGAGCGCCCCCAGGTTGCACTTCGACAGGTCGAAGAGGGCAGGGGTGTCGCAGTCAAGCGGGGTGCCGACCGGAGGGGTGAACTCGCAGGGAGCGAAGACGCCGCGGTCAAGCCAGTCGCCCTTCTCTTCAATGGGGGTGGAGGTGCCATCCCACCCCACGACAGGGGGCGTGCCGGCATCCGGTGTCCCCCGGGTGTCGGCGCAGGCCGTCAGCAGCACGGGGCAGGCAAGCAGCAGCGCCCCCAGACAACGGGGAAGACGGGTCATCGATAGGCTCCCTGGTGCAGCGTCGTTCTCTGAATGGATAGGAGCCCCGTGCCACCGCCGTGATGCATCCGGTTCCAGGATTGTGTCCTGGCGAGGTGTCACCGGGGGGGAGTATGAGCAAAGCCCATGAGCAACGAGCGCACGCCGACCGAACCCGAAGTGATGGAGCCCACGTTCTGGCGGAAGAACGGCTGGACGGCCAAGGTCATCAAGAACGAGGAGGACGACGGCTGGGCCGTGGAGATCCGCAAGCAGGGGATCTCCGAGCCCGTCCTCATCAGCCCGTGGGTGATGGGCCGCGACAAGAAGAATCCCAAGCCCTTTGATGCGACGGCGTTCGCGACCTTCGTGAAGACGGCCTCGGAGGTCCTGGATCGCTCCGCGCGGCAGCGCGAGCAGGCCATGACCAAGAAGCTCTCCATCGCCTGGGAGGGCCGCTGGTACGAGGTCCGGCTCGAGATGGTGGCCGATGAGTATGAGCCCCACGCGCTGCTGTCGGCCATCGACGACGCTGGCGCGACCGTCGTGAAACATCGCGTGCCGGTGAACTTCAAGTTCACCCGGGACGTCGCCAACGCGTGGGTGCGCGGTGGCTTCAGCGAGCCCTGAGAACGCACTCCGGACGCAGGACGACTTCGAGCTCGCCTTCCTGCGTCCAGACTTGACCGACAGGGTTTCATCATCACCCTGAGCCACCAGACTGGATGGGTTGGGGGCTGTCCTTCCAGTGTCTCCATCATGTTTTGATCTTCTTGCAATATCTGGGTTGCTGCCTCAGGCTGGAAGTCCACGAACACCCGATATCCTGGTTTCGAGGGGGTGTTGCAGAGGGGGAGTCTTCCATGCCGATGCGTCTCAACGTTGCTGCGCGGAACCTGTTTGACCTGGCCATTCCTGGCGGTGCCAGCCATGACCATCCGTCGTTCACGGTGGATCAAGCCCTCTCACGGCTGGACCAGATGGGGATCTTCCGAAACAACGTCCGCTACTACGATGCCGGTCGGCAATCCCATGCCGAGGTGGAGATCGTGGGAGGAAAGATCGTCCGCACCATGGATCGCCACTTCTGGAGCAGCACCCGGGAACTCCTCAATTACAATGGGCTCTTCGCTGTTGGAATGGACGGCCGGGTCCTCGTCACGCAGGACGAAGGGGCGAGGGGCGTGGGCGCGGCCACGAGGAAGAAGCACAGCAGCATGCTGGCGGGAGGCCAGGCGATGGCTGTCGGTTGCTTCTCGACGAACGCCCAGGGATACCTGACCTCACTCGACAACAACTCCGGGCATTACGTACCCAGTGCTCAATCCCTGAACTGGTTCCTCGCGCAGTTGATCCAGCAAGGCCTCAACCAGATGAATCTGGCTGGGGTCCGTTACGTGTATTCGACCCAGTACGGTCCACAGAGTGTCGTGGTCAACCTGATCCGGTGGAATGCCCTTCAAACAGCGATGAGGTTCAATCAGCCGGCTCAGGTGGTTACAGGCAATGGGCTGTTGAGTTTCAACCGGGTGGTAGGGCAGCAGGCGATCGCCGGGCGCAACGTCGTCGCTCAAGGTGCGGCGCCCAGGCCGGGCAGGATTGTCAACTGCTGTTTCTCATGTTGCAAAATCGACCTGGAGGGGGAGTGACCGCGCCGTAACGGACCGCGGCCTGTAGCCGCGGGGCCCATGCCAGTCGCGGGTGGAGACTCACCGACAAGCCTCACTGGCGCCTGTTGCCCGGGCCAGACCTGCTTCAAGGAGCGGGACACCATGTACCGATGCAGTATGTGTGCCGCCACAGGCACCTCCATGCGTCACTTCGTGCACAAGTGGAAGGGTTGCGCGGGTTCGGTCGACGAGATGGCTTCGAGCAGCCCGGCTACCGCCGCGGCTCCTGCAGGGGCTTCGTTCTCCTTGTTGTCCGCCCCCGCAGCGAAACCCGCGAAGAAGAAACGCGCCGCGCCGCGCAAGCCTCGACTCTCGGTGGCTTTCATGGACCGGGAACTCAAGGCCGTCACCAGCAAAGCGAATGTCACCTTCGCCGGGAGGTGGACGCCCGAAGTGTGGCTCAGCGGCGCCGCCTCGTTCGCAGGACGCCGAGACCCTCAGGTCCTGCGCCATCTCTCGGCGCAGTTTTTCCACTACATCCGAAACACGCTCAATATGAAAGGCGAGCAGGAGGTTCAGGCAATGCTCGTGAACGGTCGACTCGTCATTGCCGCGAACCTCGACGCATCGATCAATGCTTTGTTCAAGGCGCTGCGCCAGGATGACACTGACGGGCCGCCCTCCAACGCTGTCCAGAACCTGCTGCAGTCGGTCCAGAATCCCGATGACAAACGGGCCGAGGGGGCGGCGAAGAAGCTCGGGGGGCTCTTCTCGGGGACGAGGTCCCTCTCCGCCATCCCCACGGCGATGAACGTGCTGGGCAACAACGACGAGGGCCTCCTCCAGCGGCTGAACTATTCGAATGCAGCCGACTGCGCGGCCAAGATCGGAGGGGCGGCGCACCACGGGCGGATCATCTTCGTGAACGCCGGTGGAGACAGCATCCACGCCGAGCAGAAGCTCCTCCTCGCTCTGCTTCGCTCGGGTACGGGTAAGTCGACGGTAGCAACGATTTACGGAAAGAAGCGGCCCTGCGCGGGTTGCTATCTCACACTCCTTTTCGCGGAGGAGAGACTTGGACTGAAGATTGAATTCAACCGTCACCCGGGCGGCTTCTGGGGGCCCGCTTTAAAGGGGTTTCGCGAGCTGTTCGAACAGGCCAAGGAACACATGCAATCCAATTCCCCTGGAGACGTATGCGCATGGCTCCACGACAAGGCCGCTGCACTGGTGACGCACCAGACACAATACCTGGGCGCTGACGAGCAGCGCTCGATGCTTCAGGACGAGAAGGCACAGTTCGTTGCCCTGGGGAAAGTCGATCCCCGCCACACCGGCTACGATTCGCTATCGGATAGCGATCCGGATGACGACGATCCGGATGACGACGATCCGGATGACGACGATCTGGATGACGACGATCTGGATGGCAGCGCCATGGAGGATGACGGCGCACGGTCCGCGGCGGGTTCAGGAAATCCCTTCTCGCTCCTTCCCTCGCCCCCTGCCATCCCGAAGACTCCAGCTCCAGCGGCGGCCGCCGCGGCATCATCATCTGCCGCGGCGGCGGCGCACTCCGCCGCTCCCTTCTCCGTGGTGCACCTGAAGAGTGATTCAAAAGCGAGTGACAGCAAGTCAATCGTCGTGCCCGCACCGGATCTCTCCGCGGTACCGAGCCCGGCACTCAAGGGGGCGCTTGCAGCGAAGAATTTCGTCCGTGGGGAGGCCTCTTCGAAGGGGCTCAATTGTTTCCTCCACAGCTTCCTTCAGCTCTTCCACGACATGCCGGGTGATCCGATTTACAGACTCAGAGGCCACGTCGAGCGCATTCGCGGGAATTGGAATCGTATCGGAGCCGCGGTGAAGGGCGAGGATCTCAACCTGGAGAGTGCTGACACACGCGATGTAGTGCGCCAGTTCGCAAGCGCCAACGGGTGCCTCATCTTGATATGGGGCTTCAATTCAGGCACCAACCAACTCTACGAGGTGTGCCGCATGGGCGGCATGGGCGGCATGGTGGAGCGGCCTCGTGAGATCAACATCCTCTGGTATGGCCCTCACTTCGAACCGCTCAGGAAGAGGGCATGACGATTGGCACCGAGGACAGCTTGACGACGCTCGAGACGAACAAGCCCTTCTCGGAGTCGGTGCTGTGGCGAGCCCAGCGCAGCTACTTCGAACGTGTGGGAATTGACGCCTGGCGTGATGCCACGGTGCCACACTATGTCACGTGCAACCCGGCGCTCGCGCACGCCATGGCCCAGGTGGTGCTCGGCTTCCTTCGTGACTGCGACGCAGGAGAGTCCCGCGCAGGCAGCGAGCCGTTCCATGTGCTGGAGCTTGGGGCGGGCAGTGGGCGATTCGCCTTCCTCTTCCTCCGGGCACTCTCCGAACTGCGCGAGGTCATGGGCTGGAGCCACGTCCCCATTCGCTACGTGATGAGTGATTTCACGGAGTCCAATCTGCGGTTCTGGCGGGCACATCCGGCTCTGCGTCCATTCGTCTCCGCTGGCTTGCTGGACTTCGCGCTCGTGGACGTGGAGCGCATGGACGGCACCATCGAGCTCCTGGAATCCAAGACGATGCTCGGGGCCGGGAGCCTGGAGCGGCCGCTCACGGTCATCGCGAACTACGTCTTCGATGGCGTTGCGCAGGACGCCTTCTTCATCGAGAAGGGGCAGCTCTTCGAGTGCCTCTTCACGGTCGCCACCGACACACCGGAACTCGACCTGAGTGCGGCGAATGTCCTCACGCGATTGCGCCTCGCGTCCTCCCGGCGTGCCGTGCATCCCGACCATTATCCCGAGCCGGAGTTCAATGGGCTGCTTCGTGCCTATGCCGGCCTGCTCGATGAGGGCTCGGTGCTTCTTCCGGCCCCCGCCCTGAGGTGCCTGGAGAAGCTTTCGGCGCTCGCGAGGGGCCGCCTCTTCCTCCTCTCCGCCGACAAGGGGCACCTCGACGAGGCCTCGCTCGCCCGGGAGGTGGAGCCTCAGGTGACGGTGCATGGGAGTTTCTCGCTGCCGGTGAACTACCACGCCTTCCAGCAATGGTTTCTTCTCAAGGGCGGTGAGCTCACCTGCGCGGACCACCGGCAGTCGAGCCTCGTCGTCGCCGCGTTCATCCTCGGCGCGCCAGCCAGCGGCATGACCGAGACGCGGCTCGCCTATCACCTCGCCTTCAACGGCCCCAGTCCCGACGATTTCTTCCGATTGCGGCAGGGCATCGAGGCGCACTACGAGGCGCTCGAGTTCGAGCAGCTCCTCGCGCACGTGCGACTGAGTCGGTACGACGCCCGCATCCTCGGCGACTGTCTTCCGGCGTTCAGCCAGAAGGTGGCGGCGCTGTCAGCGCAGGAGCGCACGGAATTCGCCCAGGCCATCGGGCGAGCGTGGGCGAACTACTTCCACATTGGCGAGAGCCGGGACCTGGCGTTCGCCTTCGCGGCGTGCCTGTACCAGCTTGGCGAACCTGCCTCGGCACTCGCGCTGTTCGAGGAGTCGCTCATCCTGTACGGAGAGGATCCGCGCACGTTGTGGAATCTCGCGATGTGCCTGTTCGCGCTGGGGCGCCCGGAGGATGCGGCGCGCTCGCTCGTGAAGGCTGGCGAATCGTTTCCTCTGCTCCAAGAGCACATCGGGTTGCTGCCGAAGACGGGGTCCGGTTGAGGTAGGCCTCAATCGCCACGGCCCGCTTTTGACGGACAGGCGTGGCCCGACCCGCCAGCGTGAGAATCGCCGCTTCTCTCCTTGGGGTTCGCCCGGGCTTGAACGATGAGATACAGCTATTCCCAGGGGTGGCGGGGCGCGGCGCTCCTCTGTGGAATCCATCCATGCGCCGGGAGCGTCGGAGACTGTGAACAAGCACTCCAGCACGAAGGTGTTCGTCATCATCAGCGCCACGGTCGCCCTCGGCATTGGCGTGGGCGTGGTGAGCATCGGCCTCAAGAAGGGGGGCTTCCTGACGACCTCGGACGTGGGAGGACTCCCCGAGCTGGCCCGGGTCCAGGAGCAGCTCCGGCCGCTCGAGGCCTGTTCACTCACCTACCAGCTGCGCGACAAGCGAGGCCATCGCAAGCATCCGGACTCGGTCTTCATCCAGCCGTGCACGCGGGGTGAGTACATCAGCGTCCTCATCGACGTCCCGACGACCTGGGCGCACAAGGGGGTCGGCTTCGAGATGACCCGTGGCTCCATGACGGAGCCATGGGAGATCCTGGTCGAGAAGAAGGAGGTCCCTTTTCCCGACCTCAAGGAGGCCCTCGAGCACTTCGCCCCCCTCATCGCCGCGAGTTACCCCGAGAAGCTGCGTGAGCGACGCGCGGGCGCGAGCGAGATGGACCGCCAGCTGAACGAGCGGCAGCGCATGGAGCAGGAGCGCATGGAGCGCGCGAAGGACTCCTATCCGCAGTGACGCTTCAGTCTCAGAAAGCCAAGAGCGGCCCGGTGACGGTGGCCATGTCGAGCGGCTCGGGGCCATGGTTCGTCACGGACAGGTCGTAGCGGAGGCACGTGGTGCGGTTGCATGAGGTGGGCCGGGCATTGAGGCGCACGGGCGATTCCGGTGGTGTCGGCCCACCGTATCGAAAGATCCGCCGATGCCATCCGAAGCCGCGCCCTTCCGGGGACGGCGCGGGCTGCCTACCGTCGGTCGCATGGACAATGTGGCGACGATGACGGAGCGCCTGCTGGCGGACGCGGGACTCCGGGCGGGAATGCGGGTGCTCGATGTCGGCTGTGGAAGGGGCGACGTGACCTTCATGGCCGCGAGTCAGGTGGGCGCGCAGGGGCAGGTCGTGGGCGTGGACCGCGACTCCGGAGCGATTGAACAAGCCCGCGTGAGGGCGCGGGAGCAGGGCCTGTCGAACGTCACGTTCGTGGAGGGAGACCTCCATGCGCTTCCGAAAGAGCAGGGTCTGTTCGACGCGGTCGTGGGGCGGCGGGTGCTCATGTACCAGGCGGACGCCGTCGACGCCGTGCGGAGTCTCGCGAGGGCTGTGAAGCCCGGGGGGCTGGTGGTCTTCCAGGAGCACGACTCGACGGTGGGCCCGGTGAGCCTCAGGCCCTTGCCGCTTCACGCGCAGGTGCGTGAGTGGATCTGGCGCACGGTGGAGCGCGAAGGCGCGAACATCCACATGGGCTTCGACCTGGCGTCGGTCTTCACGCAGGCGGGACTCACGGTCGAACAGGTCCGGGCGGTGGCCGTCGTGCAGACGCCGACCCAGGCGCATCCCACGGGCGCCATCGTCCGCGCGATGATTCCCCGAATCGTGAAGCACGGAGTCGCGACGGAGGCGGAGCTCGATGTGGACACGCTCGAGCAGCGGCTCACGGAGGAGCGCGTGAAGGCGGGTGCGACCTACATCGGGGAGCTGGCCTTCGGAGCCTGGGCGAGGGTGCCCGGGTAGGCTGGGGCCCCTGGAAGTCCACTGCGTCTGTATGCTCGGGGGATGTCCCTGTCATTCCTGGTGTTGATGCTGATCGCAGTGGTCATGGGAGCCCTGATCGGCTTCTGGTTGCGCTCCTCCCATCGTGAGCAGCCAGCGGAGCCGCCCAGCCCTCTGTCTCCGGCGGAGGGGCAGAGGAACCTCGCGGAGTTGATCGAGTCCGGGCAGACGATCAACGCCATCAAGCTCTACCGGCAGCTTCATGGCTGCGGCCTGAAAGAAGCGAAGGACGCAGTGGAGGCGATGCGCGATGGCCGGGTGCGCATGGAGTCCCTGGAACCCAGTGGGTTGTCCGGCCCGGAAGTGAATGACGCCATCGAGCGCGCCGTTCGAAGCAACAACCTCATCCAGGCCATCAAGCTCTACCGCGACCAGCACGGCGTGGGCCTGAAGGAAGCCAAGGACGCGGTGGAAGCGATGCGAGCCGACCTGCTCCGGCGGGGATGATTTGTCCATTCTCGCCTATACTTCGGCGCCGCATCCGTCGCCCCCGTCCTGCTGGAGGTTCGATGCCGTTCACGCCCGTTCCCGCGACCTATCCCATCCAATACACCTGGACCAACGGTCCAACCGCCGCGCTCAACAACCGCATCACGGCGGTCCGCGGCGTCGCCACGGGAGGGGGTGGTGCGGCCACCCGGCTCTCCGCGAAGGACTGGGCCATCGCCCTCGATCCGCGTGAATCCGCCATGGGGGCTCCCATACGACCTGGCGGCGTCGACGCCAGGGCGCGCTACAACACGCTGGGCGCTTGGGTGACCCGGGCGCCTGCTGAGTCCGGTCGTATCTTCGAGGAACTGGCGGACGCCGTCCGTCTGGCCGAGAGCGATGACAGTGTATTGCCCACCGGGACGTCCGCGGCGCCGTTGGCCCGCATGCCGGATGGCACGACGAGCGCGATCGCGATCAACAGCGACATGACCGGCGACCTGTGTTGGCTCATTGCCGCCATGAAGCACTGCCCCGAACTCGCGGTGGCGATCCGCATCGGGCCGACCGAGAAGCATCTGCGGGTCTGCTCCGCCATGATTGAACAGCTGGTCGATGAACGCCTGGGCCGGCGGACCATTCTCATCACCGGACCCGTGCCGCCCCAGCACGCGCCGGTCCCGGCCTGGGCGACGGGGTCCAAGACGACGCACTGGCATCCTGTCCACATCGCACGCGCGAGCCTGCCGGCGGGGACGAATGTCGAAAGCTGCTTGAGTACGTCACGCCGGGTCTTCGAGGCCGCGCGGGAGCAGGCGCTGGATGATCAGCGCTCGGTCGCGGATGTCGCCTGTGAGTTGTTCAAGCAGTCCTTCGCGGACCGCCTGATGATCACGGAGAGGAATGCCATTGATGGCGCGATCCAGGCCTTGACCCAGAATCCTGGCTGCCTGAGCACCCACGCCGGCTACATCCTGGTGGCCAACCGCGTCGAAGATTACAACTGCCAGCACAACACCACCGCGGCTCGCCTCGCCGCGGTCAACGGAGCCCGTGGCGCTCGAAGGCTGGTGACCTTCGGGCGCCCTCCAGTGGGAGGCGTAGGCAATCACATCGACCTCTACGCGAATCATGCCCGCACCGAGCGACAGCGCGCCTATTTCTGGGCCGCCCTCAAGGCGACGATGCGGCAGCTGGGGCGCGATGTCGTGATCGCCGGGGGGCGGAGTGGAACCTTCGATATCGCCTACCACTCGGGGGAGGAGCCCACCGGTGGAGGGTTGTGTTGGGACATTCCCGGGGCGGCACGTCGTGATCCCGAGGTCGATCGGCTCCAGCAACAAGCCGGTCCCGGCGGTAACAGCGGCCTGAGCCTCGCCAGCCTGGCGCCCATCGCGTCGGACCGCCGCAACGGCGGCGACGCAGAGGCGGGAGATATCGCCGCGAGGATGACCGGTCTGCTCTATGGAGGCGCGCCGGGCCTGGTCCGCAATGCCACCTTTGCCGTCGGTCCAGCGACGCAGGTTGCAGGAGCCGAGAGTCAGGCGATGCGCAACGCGGAGGTGGGCCGCGCCCTCTTTCAAGGTCAGACCGCGGGCAACATGGGCTCCGTCCAGCTTGGAACGACGGAGAGGCTGTCGGATCAGATTGTCAGCGACCTGGCCTGGAGGGAGGCCACCACGGCACGTGGGGCACTGCCGGGGGTGGCATTGGCTCATCCCGCGGCGGTTCCGAAGCCCAGTCCCCACGCAGCCCAGTTCCGGTGCCCGGTCTGTGGCGACACGCAGGCAATGAAAGCCAGGTACCGGCTCCACCGGATTTTCAGCCGGCATTGAGCCGGTGTGCGGGCGGTCCGAGCTTCACGCGCGAACGGCTTCACCGTCTTCTTCGTGGGAGGAATCTCCCACATCCAAGGAGCGATGACCGTGAGCGGCGACGACAAGCAAAAGCAGTATCCCTTCTTCTGGGGCATCTACTACGGCCTCGCGAGCAAGCCTCCCCAGCTGTTCGTCGGTGGGCTTCGCACGCTCGGGCAGCTGGGCCTGCAGGGCCCGCAGCAACAGCAGGTGATCCAGTACCACAACCTGCTCACGGCCCGGGCGATCCGGGCGGGGCTCCGGTACGCCGCGGGGCTGAAGGTCGATCCGGCGACCGTCGCGACCCTCTGGAAGGCACTGCCTCCCGAGGCTCAGCAGAACACCCTCGACTGGGGACAACAGCAGGTGGGGCAGTTCGTCGGCGGCTCGGCGTTCAGCTGGGTCCTCGGTAAGGGGCTGGTGAAGTACCTGCCCAAGAAGATCGTCACCCCCGCGCTGTTCTTCCTCAGCTGCCAGGGCGCGATGGGGCTCTTCTGGAAGGATGGATGGGACAAGGGGCCTCCGCCGCCTCCTCCCGGGGTGGGTGGAGGCGGCCGGGAGATCTCGGTCTGAAATCCCGCGCGGCTGAAGGACGCCCTGCCTCCGCGAAACCGGGAGGCAGGGCCCACCACCCATCACGCCGCGCGCACGAAGCGGGCCTTGTTGCGTTCAATCCACCGGGCCAGCGACTGCACCTGGGGATTCAGTTCGCGCGTGAGCTCGGGGTCCCTGGCGGCGCAGTACTCCGGGGAGAAGTCGCGCATGAACTGGAACATGTTCGCGAGCTCCGACGCGCCGGGGAAGTTGAACGTCCGGTAGACCTCCGGCTCCATGGAGTGGAAGCGCACCTCCTGCCCCAGCACCTGCTTCAGCGTCAGGGCGATCTCCTGGCCCGTCAGGTGCTCGCTGGCCAGCCCCACCGTCCGGCCCGCCCATGCCTCCGGCCCGCGCTGGAAGAGGGTGTGGACGCATCCGCCCACGTCCTCCGTGGCGATGCCGGGCAGCTTCTGGTCCTCCGTGGGCAGCACGAAGTCGAACGTGCCGTCGGCGTTGCGCTTTCCTCCCAATCCGAACGACAGCAGGTTCTCCCACGAGAACGAGGTGCGCACGAACGTCACCGGCAGGTCCAGGCCGCTGAAGTACGCATCGCTCGCGCCCTTCACGTCGAACTGCGGCACGCGGTAGTGCCTCTTGAGCATGGGCATCCGCGTGTCTTCCGGAGGGATGAGGCGCCGGGTGTCTTCCTGGGTGGACCAGATGACGTGCGCCACCTCCGCCTCCTTCGCGGCGTGCGCCATCGTCCGCGCCTGTGCCAGCTCGCGCTCCGGGTCGGGCTTCTCCCAATAGCTGGTGACGCAGAAGGCGCCGTGCGCTCCGGTGAACGCGGCCTTCAGGCTCTTCGCGTCGCTCACGTCCGCCGCGACGACCTCCGCGCCCAGCTTCGCCAGCCTGCGCGCCAGCTCCGAGCCTGGCTTGCGCGTGAGCGCGCGCACCGTGAAGCCGCTCTGCGTGTCCGCGAGGATGGCGCGTGCGAGGCCGCCTCCCTCTTCGCCCGTTGCTCCCACCACCGCGATGATCTTCTTGTCCATGGTCATGTCCTGTGGTCCTGAAGTCTGGGAATGAAGCCGGCTCATCCGCCCACGACGGGGCCGGGCGGGGTGGGGCTCAGCGCGGGGAGGAAGGCGAGCGCCAGGCCCGCGTAGGCCCGCAGCAGCCGCTTCTCACCGCGCCGCAAGAGCAGGCAGTTGCGCGCGTTGCGCGACAGGTCCGCCTCCTGGAGCAATTGCTCGTCCTCCTCCAGCGTCGTCTCGAAGCCCGCGAGCCGTGCCTCGCACGCGTCGTGGAGGGAGCGGAAGACGCGCTCCTCCGTCTCCGCGCTCAGCGGTGGCACTTCGCCCAGGCCCTGCTCCTCGCGGGCCTCCTCGGCGAGCCGGGCCAGCTCCCGCGCGTTCGCGCACGCCACGCGCAGGAAGGAGAACATCGCCACCGTGGAGGCATGCCCGTAGTGCAGCGGCACCTCGAAGCGGCGCCGCGACAGCGGAGTCGCCAGCGCGAGCAGCTCCCGCTTTCCCTCCGCCTCCACCGCGTCCTCGGGCACGCCCAGGTAGAGCACCAGCGTGTCGTCCGGGTTGTCCTCCGGCACGAAGCCGTAGCTCAGCAGGAACCGGCAGCTGGACTTGATGCCATAGCTGATGTGCAGTTCCTCGCGCGCGGCCACGGGCTCGTGCGCCACCAGCACGAAGGCCTCACCGTCCTCCGTGTTGCCCCACACCAGGCGCGGCGAGGCCCGGTGGTTGAGCATGTCCGCCACCGGCACGAAGCACCGCGTGAGCTTGCCCGCCACCGTCAGGCCGAAGCTGCGGCTGATCAACACGTGCTGCGCCCAGAGGTACGCGTCGGGCGTGAAGCGCTCGAAGCCCGGCACCCGCTGCGCCAGCAGGGCGTAGCGCGCGAGCAGCATCTCCTTCCACCGCGCCACCTCGCGCAGCGCGGAGGAGCCCTGGAGCAGCGACAGTTCCTGCGCGTCGAAGAACAGCGGCAGGTGCGGGAAGGACCGGGGCAGCACGTCCAGGTACGGCTTCCAGGCCGAGTCCTCGCGCTCCTTCTCCTGGAGCAGGAACGCCGCCAGGTAGCACTCCTCGCTCGTGTCCGGCGCGTGCGCGTCGATGAGCCGGCCGATGTCCGACGCTCTCGCGACGTCCAGCGTCACCAGGCACGCGCGTGGCACCCGCAGCACCTCTTCTCCCGCCGCGATGGGCACCTTGGCGAAGACGCCACGTTCGTCGCCCTCCAGATGACCCACCCACAACTTCGGGAAGCTCGCGCCCGCCTGCCTGCTCCACTGGAGTGCGAGGTGCTCCTTCAGGGGGTTCGCTTCCTCGAGGGTGTCCTGCTCCGCTTCCTGTCGCGCGCTCATTGGCTCCGCCATGCGTTCGGGGGGTGAACGCCAGGAAGACGCTGGTCGCTACGGCTTGTGATTTCCCGTGGATTTCCGGGCTGCCCTTTTTGGAGATGATCAAGGGTTGTTCACAGACATCTCGCTACTCCGTTTCCAGATGCACTTTTGGAGCACTGGAAACCGTGAGCGAAAACACCAATCCCTCTTTCTGGCGTGTATGGGAGCAGCACAAGGAGCCGTTGTTGCAGCAGGCGCTGCGGCTGATGGGCGGGAACGTGGTGGACGCGGAGGACGCGGTGGACACCGCGATGCTCCGGGCCCACCAGAACTACGTGTCGCCTGGGAAGATCCTCAACCCGAGGGCGTGGCTGGGACGCATCCTCCACAACGTCTGCATGGACATCCACCGCGAGCGCCAGCGCTGGGGCGACACCGAGGAGTGGATGGAGGACCTGGAGTCCGCGGAGCCTCAGTCCCAGGAGCAGCTGCCCGACGCGGGCCTGCTCCAGCGCGAGAGCGCCGCGGCGGTCCGCGAATGCATCGAGGCGCTGCCCCCCAATCTGAGGGTGCCCCTGGTGATGCGCTACCTCCAGGACATGTCCTATGCCGACATCGCTGAACAGCTCCGGTTGACCAGTTGCAACGTGAGAAAGCGCATCCAGCTCGCGTACGGAATCCTTCGGACCACCCTTTCGCAAGAGCCGTGCCCTCGCTGAGCGCAAGTCCGTGCTCCGTCCGGGCAGGCCGGCGGAGCACGGCTCGCGCGACTCATTCCGGGAGGATGCGCGAGCGCACATAGCGCCCCGGAGCCGCTTCAATGATGCGAAGCCCTCCCTCGCCGGGGATCCGGGCTGGGACGCGTTCTCCCGAACGCTCGGATTGCCAATACTCCCAGTCTGTCCACCAGGACCCTGAGTGTTCTTTTGCGTCCTGAAGCCACGCATCGGCGTCCGCGTGCGACGCAATTCCATCCGCGTCCATGAAGGACGCCGATGCGTCCGGTGTCGACGCAATCACATCCGTCTTGCCGCGGAGCGCAATCTCATCCGCGTCCTGGAATGACGCGACTGCGTTTGAATGCGACGCAAATACATCAGCATTTGGGGCGGACGCAGGCGCGTTTCCAGGTGACGCGCCCGGACGGGGCTTCGGGACCCAATAGCGATACCGGTTCGCGGACGGCGGGTTGATGACGCCGGCGACATGGCCCGAGCCCGCGAGCACGAACCGCACGGGACCCCGGTAGTTCCTCGCTCCCCGGTACACCGAGCGGAAGGGCGCGATGTGGTCCTCCCGGCAGGCTTGCACGTAGAGGGGCGTCTTCACGCGGCCCAGGTCCAGGGGGACGCCAGCGAGCGACAGCGCGCCCGGCTGGACCAGGCGGTTGTGCAGGTACAGCTCCCGCAGGTACGTCGCGTGCGCGCGCGCGGGCATGCGCGTGGGGTCGGTGCTCCACGCGAGGAAGTCGCTGGGGGCCGGCTCCCGGCCGAGCAGGTAGTTGTTCACCACGAAGGGCCAGACCAGGTCCTTCGCCCGGAGCAGGTTGAAGGTGGTCATCATCTCCAGCCCCTCCAGATAGCCGCGCTCGCGCATGTGGGCCTCCAGCCGCTCCAACCGCGGCGCGTCGATGAAGGCCCCCAGGTCCCCCGGTTCGCTGAAGTCCACCTGCGTGGTGAGCAGCGTCGCGCTGGCGATGAGCGAATCGTTCTGGGCGGCGAGCCACGCGAGCCCCGACGCCAGCAGCGTTCCTCCGATGCAGTAGCCCAGCGTGGAGACCCGCTCCTCGCCGGTGGCGCGGCAGACGGCCTCCAGCGCGGCAATCAATCCGTGCACGAGGTAGTCCTCCCACTCCACGTCCGCGTGCGTTTCGTCGGGGTTCACCCAGGAGATGAGGAACACCGTGTACCCGCGCTCCACCGCCCAGCGGACGAACGAGTTCTCCGGGCGCAGGTCCAGGATGTAGAACTTGTTGATCCACGGCGGCACCACCAGCAGCGGCTGGCGGTGGACGGTGGGCGTGGTGGGCCGGTACTGGATGAGCTGGAACAGGCGCTCCTCATGGACCACGTCGCCCGGCGTGGTGGCCAGGTTCTCTCCCAGCCGGAACGTCCGCCGGTCCGTCATGCGCGTCGCCAGCTGGCCCTGGCCCCGCGCCAGGTCCTCGCACAGCGCCTCCAGTCCCTTGAGCAGGCTCCGGCCGTGGGACTCGCGCGCGGCGCGGAGCACCTCTGGGTTGAGCGCGGGGAAGTTGGACGGTGACAGCGCGTCGGTGAGTTGGCGCGCGTAGAAGCGCGCCTGGTGTGCCGTGTGCCGGTCCACGCCCGGCGCTTGGGCCACCAGGTGCTCC
Source organism: Corallococcus sp. AB032C (assembly GCF_003668935.1). NCBI lineage: Bacteria > Pseudomonadati > Myxococcota > Myxococcia > Myxococcales > Myxococcaceae > Corallococcus > Corallococcus sp. AB032C. The sequence goes on from NZ_RAWP01000101.1 coordinate 23,034, forward strand.
AGCCAGTCCGCGCCGGTGAGGTACGCGCGGCGCAGGCCGTCGAAGAAGGGTTGCTCCCTCCACGCCGGATCTCGGAAGCGGCGGTCCGGCGCGGAAGGGGCGGGCTCCGGTGGGACGCCCCCGCGCAGGGAGCGTCCCCACAGGTCGATTCCCGCCGCGAGCATCCGCTGGGGGTCCATCGCCAGCCGGAGGAGGACTTCCAGGAAGGCGCGCCGCATGGGCTCCAGGGATGCGTTCATTCGCGGCCTCCTTCAGTACATGTGCTGCCCACCATTGATGGTGAGCGTGGAGCCGGTGATGAAGCCGGCCTTGTCGGAGGCGAGGAACGTCACGGCGCGGGCGATTTCGTCGGCGCGCCCCAGGCGGCCCACGGGGATGCGCGTGCGAATGCGCACCAGTTCCTCCGGAGGCACGGTGCGCACCAGGTCCGTGTCGATGTAGCCCGGCGCGATGAGGTTGGCGGTGACGCCGCGGGCGGCGCCCTCGCGCGCCAGCGCCACGGTGAAGCCATGCATGCCCGCCTTGGCCGCCGCGTAGGCCGTCTGTCCCAGCTGGCCCGTCTGCCCGTTGATGGATCCGATGTTGATGATGCGGCCGAAGCCACGCTCGCGCATCGGGCCCACCACGACGTTGCACAGGTTGAAGCACGAGGTGAGGTTCGTCTGGATGACCTCGTTCCACTGCTCGGACGTCATCTTGTGCAGCATGGCGTCCCGGGTGATGCCGGCGTTGTTCACCAGCACCTCGATGGGACCCAGCGCTTCGACGATCTTCTTCACGCCCGCGACGCACTGGGCGGTGTTGGCGGCGTCGAAGCGGAACGCCGGGATGCCGGTGCGCCCCGTGAAGTTCTGCGCCGCCTGCTCATTCGCATAATAGGTGACCGCCACGCGGTAACCCTGCTGCCGCAGGGCGTCGGCGCTCGCCGCGCCAATGCCGCGCGTTCCTCCTGTCACCACTGCCACGCGTCCACTCATGTCTGTCTCCAGGGTTGAAAGTTGCGCCTGAAGGACGCGGACGCCCGCCGGGTGTGAAATTCAGGACCTCGGGGGCCGGCGTGGATTCACAAGCGCGCGGGCGCGGACGTCCCTGGAGGGCTGCCTCGGGGAGCGGGGGACTGGGAAGGGTGGATTGGGATCCATCAGCCCCCCGCTCCTCCGGGGCGGCACTCCACCGCAGCATTCGCGAGAGGACATCCATGACACAGCCGCAAGCACCCCAGGAGCGCCCGCAGGTCATCGTCGTCTTTCAAGGCGGCGGGGCCCTGGGCGCCTACCACGTGGGGGCCTATCAGGCCCTGGAGGAGGCCGGCCTGCATCCGGACTGGGTCTCCGGTATCTCCATTGGCGCCTTCACCGCCGCGCTGGTCGCGGGCAACCGCCCGGAGCAGCGGCTCGAGCGGCTGGAGGCGTTCTGGCGCGAGGTGTCCTGGCCGGGAAGTGAGTGGGGCTCGCTCTTCAAGGGCCGCCTGCGCCAGCTCTTCAACCTGGGCAGCCACATGACCAGCCTGCTCTTCGGCCAGCCCGGCTTCTACGCGCCCCGCGCGCTGTCCCCGCTGCTCGCGCCGCCGGGCTCTCCGGAGGCGCTGAGCTTCTATTCCACCCGGCCCATGCGCTCGACGCTGCGGCGGCTGGTGGACTTCGAATACATCAACTCCCGTGCGACGCGGCTGAGCCTGGGGGCCACCCGCGTGAGCGACGGCCACCTGGTGTTCTTCGACAACACGCGAAGCGCCCTGGGGCCGGACCATGTGCTCGCCAGCGGCGCGCTGCCGCCCGCCTTCCCGCCCAGCCTCATCGACGGGGAGCTGTACTGGGACGGCGGCTGCGTCACGAACACGCCGCTCAACGCCATCCTGGACGACCCGCCCCAGCGGCACTCCCTGGTCTTCATGATTGATTTGTTCGAGGCGCGCGCGCCGCTGCCCAAGAACCTGGACGAGGCGAGCTGGCGCATGAAGTCCATCCAGTTCGCGGGCCGCACGTCGCAGCAGGTGGACCAGTTCGCGACCGTGTGGAACCTGCGCCGGACCGCGACGCAGGTGACGCGGCACGTGTCCGCGTCCTCGCCGCTCGCGTTCAGCGACGAGCCCCTGGCGAAGCCCGCGCCCCGGCTGGACATCATCCACCTGACGTACCAGCGCGGTGAGCACCAGATCTCCAGCAGCGACGCGGAGTTCTCCCGCGCCTCCATCGCGGAGCGCCGGGCGGACGGCTACCGGGACATGAAGCGTGCCCTGGCGACCTCGCCGTGGACGCAGGCCGTGGCGAACGGGCCCCAGGCGTTCGGTGACGAGGACCTGGCGCCGGCCGAAGGGGGCGCCGTCGTCCACCGCCTCTAGAAGAACCCACCTGTCTTGACCCGAAGGAGCAATGCCATGACCGAAGCGAAGAGAGTCGATCCGTATGCCCACCTGATGGACCTGGGGCGGGGCGCCCTGCACCAGGCCATCGCAGCTCAGCGCTCCGCGCTCGAGTACTCCCGCCAGTTCGTGGAGGGGGACGCCGCCGCGCGGCCGCTGCGCTCGCAGCACGAGGAGTGGGTGCGCAAGGCGCTGGAGACCCTGGCGCCGTTCTACGCGCTGGAGCAGCTGGTGCACGACCAGCTGCTGAAGGCGCAGGCCAGCCTCTTCGAGCTGGCCGACGACACCCTGCGCAACCTCACGCTGCACGGTGTGGAGCGCCGCGGGCACCGCTCGACCTGAGCCCTGGGCGTCACAAAGCTCGAACCCCGGGGGGCCTTGCGCGCCGCCCGGGGTTCTTGTTGTTTCAAACCGTCAGCGCGGAGCCAATGGCAGACGCACGGCCGGGTCGCCCAGGAGCACGTAGCCGCCCAGGTCCTGACGGAGCATCCACAGGTGCGAGCGCCGCAGCGGCTCCACCGTGGAGGGCTTCCCGGCGCTCCGGGCCGCCTCCTCCTGGTCATACAACGTGGTCAGCTCCAGGTTGGCCTGGTGGCTCCCGCGCAGCAGCCAGCTCAGGCCCAGGCCCACGCGCCGGCCCCGCGCCAGCTGCTGGAGCGGCTCCATGAAGCGGGACACCTTGCCCTGGCGGTGGTCGCGGTCCTGGAAGCCATACGTCCACGCCAGGTCCACGTGGCCGATGACCGCCAGTGGCCCATGGGGGTTGGCCAGCGCGGCCTGCGGCAGCGCGGCGACGAAGGGCCGCTCCCCGGGCCGGGGCAGCGCCGCGGTGAGTGACTCCAGCCTCCCGCTGAACTGGCCTCCCGCCTGCAACTGCTTCAGCCAGTGATGGAAGGCGCTGCGCGACGGCGTGCCCGCTCCGAAGCACGCGAAGAGGAACCAGATGCCGCCGGGCAGGAAGGGCCGCTGGGCCAGCGCCGCGCCATCCAGGTGCTGGCCTTCGCCCAGGTTGAGCGCCCCCTGGAGCGCGAGCTTCGCGTCGGTGCTCCGCCAGCCCGCGCGGGGACTGCCCAGGCCGTGGCTCATGGAGAAGAGCAGGGTGGGGTCCTGGTGCGCGGCCTGCTCCAGCAGCGCGTTGGCGCCGGGTTCTCCTGGCATGCCCAGCTCCAGCACGTCCCGCGCGGGGAAGCGGCCCAGCTCTCGCGCCTGCCGGGCCGACGCGATGGCCGGGGCCACCAATGATTGGTAGCCCGTCCGCGTCGCGGCGGTGCCGTCGTGGACGGTGAAGAAGAGCGAGCGGGGCTGGCGCTCGGCGGAGGGCGCGTTCTCCCAGCGCAGCACCTTGTCCACGTAGGCCGCGTAGTCCTCGTCGCGCCGGAAGGCCAGCCGCCCCACGTAGGCGTCGTGGGCCGCGGCCTGCTGCAACTCGAAGGGCACCTGGTGGAAGTCCCCCAGGAAGAGCAGGTAGCGGGGCCGGTCCGCCACGGGCACCACTTCGTCGTCCAGCACGACGCGCACCCAGCGGGTGAAGTCCTCCAGGTTCCGCCCCTCCGCCGCCAGCTCCGGGCTCACCCGGTAGACGCGCACCGGGTGGCCGTCCTGCTGCTCCTGCCGGTGCCGGCGCAGGGGCTCCATCAGCGCGAGCAGCCGGTCTCCTTCAGGCCCCTCCGGCGCGACCAGCCCCCAGCGCTGCGCCGGCAGGGAGTTGGGGTCTTCCCCGTCGTCCCACAGGTGGCGCTCCTCGCGCCCCTGCGCGTCGTCGTCGCGCGGAACCCGCATCGCGGCGTCGGCGGGCAGGCCGTCGGGGGCCACCGGCTCGTGTGAATCGGCGTGGGACAACAACAGCTCGACGTTCTGCGTGCTCATCTTTGGGGATGGCTCCTGGCGTGCGCGCCCGGGAAGTCGTGCGCGTGACGGCAGGACGCGGCGGAGGGCGGCCGTGTGAGCCGGGGATGTCTGGCGTTGGCATTCACACACAAATGGCGTGCGACGTCCTGTGGACGCAGTGCCCGGCATGTCCGCCGTCAACCCAATCCCAGGAGCACGCCCATGCAGTCCGCCGCCCAGCTGTCCGCTTACATCATCGCCTTCGCGGGTGCCGCCCGCACCGCGCAGCGCCTCATGTCGTCCGGCATGGATCCGATGACGATCGCCGAGTACTACTTCGAGGTGAACCTCACGAGCGACTTCGAGATCAAGAGCGAGACGGACGTTGCCCTCAACGTCTGGCGCATGAGCATCAAGGAGAAGCTCACGCTCGACTACAAGGAGCACATGGGGCTCACCGTGAAGTGCACCATCAAGCCCGCGGCGTTGCTCGCGGCCCAGGGTGGCAGCACCGGCGGCGGCGCCTGAAGCCAGCCGTCTGTCTGACCGGAACACGCTGAATCAAGACACACCCGTCGCCGCCGGTGCTTCGTTCTGGAGCACCGGCGGTGGCGGCTCGCCATCCACCCTTCTTCCTCCCATCCCATCCCATGGCAAAGCCCAATCCCACGCCTGACCACGCGCAAGTCCTCATCCACGACCTCATCCTGGCCGTCCAGTCCTCGCTGGACATCGCGGAGGAGACGGCCCGCAAGCACTATTCCTTCTCCGTGGCGGAGCTGGAGGTCTCCGCCAGCTTCGAGTTCGAGATGACGGAGCAGGACAGCGACATCCCCGAGGACAAGCCGCAGCCCAAGCGCTGGTTCTCCCTCTTCGGCGGCGGCACCAAGAAGGAACACACGCGCCTGCACGACCTCAACGAGAAGGACTCCAGCAAGCTCACGGTGCGCATGCTGTTCCGTCCCGGAGGCAAGCACCTGGCGGGCGGCACCGTCGAGTCCTCCGACGGCAGCACCTCCACGGAGGAGGAAGCGACGACCGAGCCCGCGTCCACTCCGTCCAAGCGCAAGTAGACGCCATGACGACAACGGAGCCCGCGGCCTTCTTCAGGTCGCGGGCTCTTCGTGTTTCAGCTCACTTCTTGTCCAGCAGCCGCAGCGCGCGCTGGTAGTAGGCTTCGCGCGACGCCTTGCCGTTGTAGCCGCCGTTGATGCGCCGGGTGATGGCGTCGAACTCGCCCTTGTCGGCGTGCTTGTTGAGGTTGCGGCTGTTCCAGAACCAGGCGGCGGTGCGGAAGCCCACGTCCAGGTCGGCCGCGCGGGCGGGGTTCTCCTCCAGGTCCAGCTCCAGCGCCTTGCCCGCGGCGCGGTAGTTGGTGCGGCCGGTGATTTGGATGGGCCCGCGGCCCTTGTAGCGCGCGCCGTCGCCCGGCTTGACGTTGCCCAGGTCCTTGCGCCGCTCGTAGGCGCGGCCGGTCGCCAGCTCCTCGAAGTAGCGGAACTCGGCGCTCTCGTGCGCCAGCTGCGCCAGGAACGCGGCCTGGCGGCGCGGGGTGTTGATGCCCGCCTCGGACATGGCGTCGTTCAGGTGCGGCAGCACCTCTTGCGCGCGCGCCTTGGGCAGTCGGGTCAGGAACGAACGCAGCTGCTCCAGCGTCAGCGCCTGGAATGTTTCGCCTTTCGGCTCGGTGGACTCGGGGGCTTCGTCGGACTGCGAGGACTTGGGGGACTTGGAACCAAAGCCAAAGAAGGCCATCGGGTGGACTCCCGGGTTGCCGGCCCCGGCGGAGGCCGGGCCGTGGGTGCCTGGAAGACGCCGGGTGTCTGGGATTTGTGAGCGCCGCTGTGAGGCTTCAGGGTTCGTCCGGGAGCGGTGCGCGTCCGTGCCGCTGCTCACACGCGGCGTTGGCCTCCAGGGCCTTCGCGGGCAGGTCGCCCAGCAGGCCGCGCCGCTCGCCGGGCGTCAGGCACGCGGAGCTGGTGGCCTGGAGCTTCTCCTGGAGCCGTTCGATGGGGAGCGGCTCGCGCGGACGCCACACCCGGGCGCTGCCGTCCGTGGAGCCGGTGACGAGCCGGGGCTCCTCCGCGCGGGGGCTGAACACGGCCGAGGTCACCTCGCCCTCGTGTGCGGAGAGGACGAGGTACGGCTCACCGGGCGCGTCCGTGAGCCAGACGCGGGCACGGCCGTCCGCGCACGCGGTGACGACGCGGCCGCCATCCGGGCTCCAGGCGGCCCAGGGCACCGGCGCGTCGTGGCGCAGGAGCGCGCGCACGCCTCGCACCCGACCGTTCTCCACTGTCCAGAGGCGCGCCGTGCCGTCCTGCGAGGACGTGAGCACCTGGGTGGGGTCCTTCGGGTGGAAAGCGGCGGAGAGGACCCAGTCGTCGTGGCTGTAGAGCGTGGCGGTGAGGCGCCCCTCCGCGCTCCAGATGCGGGCGGTGCCATCTTGAGATGCGGTGATGAGGCGCTGGCCGTCCGGGCTGAAGGCCACGGAGCGGACCTGGTCGCCGTGGCCCTCCAGCGCGACGGGTGGCCGCGTCCCAGCCACGCTCACGATGCGGGTGGTACGCGGGCTGGAGGCGAGCGCCACGCGCTGTCCATCGGGGCTGAAGGCGGCGCCGAAGAAGGGCTCTCGCTGGGACGCCAGCACGCGCCGGCCCGCCGTGCTTCCGTCCGTTGGCCACAGGCGCGCGGTTCCATCCAGCGAGGCCGTGAGCAGCCACCGGCCATCCGGGCTGAAGACCACGGAGCGCACGTCCTGCGCATGGCCCCTGAGGACGTGCGTGGCCCGGCCGTCCTCCGACCAGAGGCGCACTGCCCCGTCCTGCGACGCCGTGGCCACCTGCGTGCCGTCCGGGCTGAAGGCCACGGACCAGAGGAACCCCGCGGACGTCTGCAGTGGGAGCGAATCCTGGGGCGCGTCCAGACGCCACACCCGCGCGGTGGTGTCGACGGAGGCGGTGACGACCTGCTTGCCGTCCGGACCGAAGCCGCCCCACAGCAGGGTGGACCGGTGGCCGAGCAGCAGCCGTGGCGGCGTGTCCTCTCGCGCGGACCACAGCCGCGCCGTGGTGTCCGAGGAGACGGTGAGGATCCACTCGCCCAGCGGTCCCCCGAAGGTGGCCAGGCGCACGGCGCCCTGGTGGCCGCGCAGCACGCGGGGCTCGCCTCGCCCGTCGGCCCGGAAGAGGCGCGCGGTGGTGTCCACCGACGCGGTCACCACCCATTGCCCGTCTGGACTGAAGCGCGCGGTGGTCAGCTCGCCCTGGTGCCCCTTCAGCGCGACAGGGGCGGTGGCGCCGTTGACGGGCCAGACGCGCGCGACTCCGTCCCGGGCCACCGTCAGCACGTGGGTGCCTTCCGGGTCGAACGTGGCGGAGGTGACGGGGGCGGGGTGGGGCAGCTCGCGCGGGCCTTCCTTTCCGTCCACGGGAACCAGGCGCGCGGTGCCGTCCAGCGAAGCCGTCAGCAGCCACCGCCCATCCGGACTGAAGGCCACGGTCTGCACGGCGCCCCGGTGCCGCACCTCGTGCGGCTCGCCAGTGCCGTCCACCCGCCACAGCCGCGCCAGCCCGTCTCGCGAGGCCGTGGCCACGCGCTGGCCGTCCGGGCTGAAGGCGCCCCACTGCACGACGCCGCGGTGCCGGAACGTGTGCAGCAACGCGCCGTCCGCCGTGTTCCACAGCCGCGCCGTGCCGTCGTGCGAGGAGGTGAGCACGCGCTGCCCTCCCGCCGGGCTGAAGGTGGCGTGGTAGACGGGCCCCGCGTGGCCCGTGAGCACCACCGGGGCGCCCTCGCCACTGATCCGCCACAGCCGCGCGGTGCCGTCCTTCGACGCCGTCACCACGCGCTGCCCGTCCGAGCTCACCTCCACGTGGACCACGGCCTGGGCGTGGCCGCGCAGCACCGCGCGGCTCAGCGGCTCCTGGAGGACCCCGGACACGTCCTGGGCCCAGCCCCGGAGCCGGCCGGGCTCCTGGACCTCGCGAAGCATGAGCAGGGCCAGCGTGGGATTGTCCCGCCGCAGCTTCCGGGCGACGTCCAGCAGCACCAGGTCCCGGGCGCGCTGCGCGTGGTGCTGCGCCTCCTGCCGCTCACTCTGGGCCCGGGCCTCCAACTGGCGCGCGTTCCACGCGAGCGCCGCCATCCCTCCGGCCACCACCAGCGCGGCCACCAGCAGCCTCACCAGGCGCTGGCGCGCTGACGCGTCCTGGGCTTCGGCGGAGGCCTCGCTGGCGTCCAGCAGTTGGAGGACGTCCTCGCCCGGCTCCTCGCTGTAGCGCCGCAGGATGTCCTGCGCGTAGCCCAGCCGGCTTCCGGACAGGAGGTAGGGCGCGCCGCCGTCAGGAGCGCTCCGGTGCGCGATCCAGTCCCGGGCCCAGGACTCCAGCTCGCGGAAGTGTTGGATGCGTTCGCGGTCCGCGCGGGCCCACTCCGCCAGCTCCGGCCAGGTGCGCAGCAGTGACTCGTGCGACAGCTGTAACCACTCCACGCCCGACGCGTCCTCCTCCCGGGTCAGCAGCCGCGCGGTGAGCAGCACGCCGAGCACCCGGTCGAAGTCGGCGCGGGACTCCGGAGGGGTGGGGCGCAGCTGCTGCGAGCGCACCCGCCGGCGCCTGCCATGCGAGGGTCCGCCCTCGAAGTCCACCAGCTCCACCAGCAGCCGGCGCGCCTGCCCCTGCGCGCTCGGAGATAGCAATTCATAGAGCCGGTTCGCCGCCCGCTTCAGTGCCCCCGCGACGCCGCCGAGGGCCGCGTAGGCGCGGTGGGTAAGCTGCTGTCCCTCGCGCTCCTCCCAGAGTTGATCCAACGCGTATTGGAGCAGCGGCAGCGACCCGGGCTCTTGCCCCACCTCCTGGAGGAGCCGGTCCACCAGCCCGGCCTCGAAGCGCAGCCCCACCTTGTGCGCGGGGCCCTCGATGGCCGCTCGCAGCGCATCACCCTGGAGCTCCGTGACGAAGAGGCGGTGGGCGTCCGAATACACGGCTGCGTCCAGGCGCGTGCCCTCCGCGTCCACCACCAGGTCGCCGCAGCGTCCCAGGTAGTCCACCTGGAGCGTGGCCAGCACCACCACCCGGCGCTCGGGGTCCTTCGCGAGGCTCCACAGCGCGGTGGCCAGGTCTCGGCGCGCCGGGGACTCCATCGCGGTGAAGAGGTCCTCGAAGGGGTCCACCAGCAAGAGCTGCCGGCGCTCCGGTGGGACCTGACGCACCTCGTGGAGCGCCTCCGCCGCGCCCTGTCCGGGCTTGAGCAGCCGCACCTCCCAGTCCGCGGCCCGAAGCTCCTGGGGCAGGCCCGCGAGGGCGAGCGATGACTTGCCGCTGCCCGAGACACCGGCCAGCACCTGGAAGCGGGGACGCTGGCCCTCCACCGCTTCGTGGACGCGCTGGAGCAGCTCCTGCTGGAGCGACTCGCGGCCGAAGAAGAAGCGGCGGTCCTCCTGCTGGAAGGGCAGCAGGCCCCGGTAGGGTCTGAGCGCCACCGGGCGCGTGTCTCCGCCGTGCTCCGCGCGCGCGTAGAGCTGGAGCGAGACGTGATCCACCGCGGTGGTGTCCAGCGCCAGCAGGCGCCGGGCGTGCCCCACCGCTTCCTCTAGCGACGCAGGCGTCACCAGCAGCGCGCGGTAGAGGGCGCGCGTGAGCACCACGGAGCCCGGCACGGAGAGCAGCAGGCGCGAGGCCACCACCGCGGGCAGTCCCGCGCGATGGAGCGCCTGGGCCACGCTGCCCAGGTGGTTGTCCGTCGCGCCCGCGCCACTCTGACACGCGCACAGCACCACCAGCCGCAACGTCGCCGCGTGGGGCATGAGCAGCTGACGCAGCGTCGCGCCGTCCACCAGCTCCGGTTCGCCGCCCTCCCATGACGCGTCCCAGAGCAATCCATACGTCTGCCCGCGCCGTCCGCCGTGGCACAGCAGGTGGAGCACGGACACGGGTTCACCGGGGCGGTTGAGCGCCTCCTCCAGCGACGCCAGCGAGACGTGTGGCAGGACGTCACGCTCCGGCTCGAATGGGTACGCGCCCTGCCGACAGGCTTCGCTCACCTCTCGCTGATGGGCCCGGGCCGGCACCTGGCCTCCGGCGGCGGACCAGGCGAAGAGGACGCGGCCCTGCTGGGAGGTGCCCTGCGTGGGCAGGTCTCCGGACGCGGGCCATTCGTAGCGGATGAAGACGCCGGGCAGCTCCGCCACGGTGCGCCCGGAAGTGCCCAGCGTGAGCAGCTCCCAGGGCAACGCGAAGAGCTCCGCCGCGGCGAAGCGGAAGGTGAGGTGCACCGGGCGCCCCACCTTGACGGCGGCGGTGATGTCGTTGGCCTGCGCGTCCCAGCCCACGCCTTCCAGGAACGCGCGCAGCCGTTCCCCCAGGCGCTGCACCACGTTGCGGTCCGGCTGGGGCTTCTCCAACTCCGCGAGGTCCGACAGGAGCGCCGGCTCCCAGTCGAGCGCCGCGCGCGCGTAGCTGCCCCGGGCGCGCCGCAGGAGGTACTCCTGTGGCTCCATCCGGAAGTGGAAGGGGTCGCCCGCCTCCTGCGCGCGCACCAGCTCCAGCATCAGCTCCAGTGGCGCGGGCTTCGCGACAGCGGCGCTCATGGCGAGGCCGTGGGGGCGGACACGGCGGGCTGTCCGTCCTGGCGCACCAGCCGTCCATCCAGGTCGTAGAGGGAGCTGGCCTGCTCCAGGAAATGGAAGGGCAGCTTGATGTCCAGCTGCCGCGCCCGGCGCAGGTGGATGGCGAGGTCCGGCGGGGAGATGACGCCCATGGGCAGCCGCGACGCTGGGAGGCGCGAGCCCAGCACCTCCAGCATGTAGCGCGCGCTCAGCTGGCCGGCGCTCTTGAAGGGCACGCCAATGGACATGACCGCGCTGGAGTTCCCCTCGCGCACGGCCTCGCGCACGGAGCCCAGCACCGGAATGCCTTCGGAGTATCGGTCGATGCGCTCCAGTTCGTCGTACACCGCGGAGGAGGTGGTGACCCAGAAGAGGCTGTGCCGGCCGTCGGGGTCTATCTGCCGCATCGCGCGGGCCATGCGCGGAAGCTGTTCGGAGAGCGTCTCCTCCGCGCCACGCTTGCCCTCCACCGCCAGCTCCAGCAACTGGAAGCCGTCCCGCGCGGACAGGCGCCGCATGGCCTCCGCCTCCACCTCCACCGTGCTCTGGTTGCGGCGGTCGTACACCACCGTCAGCGCCTTCAACGGGCCCAGCAGCTCCTGGAGGTAGTGCAGCTGCACGTCGGGGGAGAGCGACAGCGAGACGAAGGCCATGTTGTCCGGCTTGGCCTGCTGTGAAGCGCCTTCCTCGAAGCCCAGCCACAGCTCCGGCGACTTGCACAGCGCCACCACCGGCGTGGGCTGGTTGCCGAAGCGGTTGTAGAGAAAGCGCGTCGCATCCGAGCCCATGGCGACGATGAGGTCGAACTGGCCGGAGTCCGCCAGCGCCAACATCCGCTCCTGTTCCTCGCGGCCCGTGCCGAGCTTGTAGAGCGTGAGTCCCACCCGCAGGTGCTGATTGCGCAGCACGGGCAGCATGCCCTCCAGGATCCAGTTGAGGCTGCTCTGGGCCACGGTGAGCAACACCAGCACCTCGCGCACCTGGAGCTGGGGCGTGGGGGGCTGCTCAGGGGTGATGAGGATCCGCTGCGCGGTCGCCTCCACCCGCCAGCCGCGAAGTGTCTCCGGGGGCAGGGCCACCCAGGTGGAGATGTCGTCCGGCTGTGCCTGAGCCGGGCGAGGTACGCACAACAGCAGCAACATCAGGCCCAGCAGCCACTCACGCATGGCGCACCTCGCGACCGGGCGAGGCCCGGGTCATCCAGGAATGGGCGGCCCCCAGCAGCAGCACCCCGACGCCCAGCCCGCCGAGCACCGGGAGCGGATCCGCCGGGGGCCTCCAGAAGGCGCTGACGAGGAGCGGCCCCACGCACTGCCCGAGCGCTCCGAGCAGTGGAGTGATGGAGGCCCAGGAGCGCCTTCGCGTGCTCTCCGCCGGCTGGCTTTCGAGGTGATGGTCGAGCGGGGCGTGGACGAGCCCGAGGGACATTCCCAGCAGGCAGAGCGCCAGCGCGCGGACGGGCTCCAGCGAGCCGAGGGTCGCGAGCGCGAGCAGTGACAGCCCGGTGCCCAGCACGCCCCCCTGAAGTAGCCTCCGGCTCCCGTCGAGGCGTGCCGGCAGGGCATGGGGAAGCAACGCGCCCAGCGCGACGAGGGCGAGCAGCTGCCCGATGCGGTCCGTGTCCTGGCCCGCGCCCACGAGCCACAGGGGCAACACGAGGCCGAGCACGCCCCCGCGCGAAAGCCACGACGGCAGCCCGACGAACAGCAGCGCCCGGCGGTGCTCGCGTGGACTCCACGCCCCTGGAGGCAGTGGCGGAAGCGTGAGGGAGGCGCGGAAGGCTCGAGGCCCGGCGGACCGGTCCCGCGCCTCCAGTGGGGGCAGCCAGTGCCGCGAATACGCGAGCGCGCCCAGGCCACAGAGGGCCGCGAACAGGAACACCGGGGACGGGCCCAGGTGGGCCGCCACGAGCGCGCCCAGCACCGTGCCGGCGAGCAGGCCGCCACCCCGGGCCATCGTGAGCCGCGCCATGCGCCGGGGCGGCTGTCCCGGGGGAAGCGCGGCGAGCAGATACGCCCGCGTCCCGGCGGCCAGCGCTCCCAACCCGAACCCGCAGAGCCCGCGCAGCACCAGCCACGCGCGCAGGTCTGAAGTGAACGCCATCAACGCGAAGGCCGCGGTGGACACGCCCAGGGCCACCACGAGCCAGCGCCCGATGTGACCCTGCCGCGCGTAACGCTCGGAAGGAACGAGCGCGAGCGCGCAGGCCCCCTGGAATACGACGGCGAGCAGCGCGGCGCCGCCGCCCGGTAAGAGGGCCTCCGCGGCGACGGGGAGGAAGGCGAACGGGAGTCCTTCCAGGAAGCCCCCAAGGAAGGCGAGGGGCTGGAGCCGGCCCACCGTCCGCTGCTCGACGGCGCGCGAACCAGAGCCACGCCGGGGCAGGGGTGCCAATGCTCCGAGCACCAGCAGGCCCAACAGGCTCGAGGCGGCGAAGAGGAAGAGGAAGCCAGGGACCGTACGCCACAGCCGCGCCTGGAGCGCGCCCTTCGCGGCGCCAACCTCCAGGCGCACGGGGAGGTTCCACGGGCCCTCCGTGAGCTCCAGGTCGATGGTGTACTCGAAGCGCTCGTCTCCCGTGCGCCCAGCGCCCGCGTCCACCTGCACGAGCACCCGTTCATCCGCGATGAGCGCCAGCGAGCCCAGGTCCGCGTTGGTGCGCTGGTACTCCTCCAGCAGGGTGTCCAGGCCGCGCAGGTGCGAGAGCGTCAGGCCCAGCCGCGCCGCCTCGTTCAACCGCCGCGCCAGCGAATGCGCCAGGCTGCTGGTGCGCTGGTGCAGCCCGTCCGAATAGAGGTCCGCCAGCGCCAGGGACGTGGCCAGCGTCAGGCCCAGGAAGCTCAAGGAGAACGCCGCGCCCAGCCAGCGCCGGGGATGCCGTATCCACAGCCGCTGCGCGCCCGACACGAAGGCCCCCAGGAACAGCAGACCTCCCCCCAGCAGCGTGAAGAGGGGCTGGAAGCGCCGCAGCACCCGCTGGGACACCGCCTCCCGGGACATCACCAGCTCCAGGCGGCCCACTTCCCCGAAGCGGTCCGACAGCGGCAGTGACACGCGGAAGGAGTGCGCGTCCTCCGTCACCGCGAAGCGCTGGTGGGGCAGGGGAGGCACGCGGCGGGCCGCGGG
>NZ_RAWP01000102.1:0-36881 GCF_003668935.1 Corallococcus sp. AB032C
CGGTGAAGAAGATGATGGGGGATGTTATTCATGGGCAGAGTGATCGCTGTAAGCACCAATAAAGGTGGAGTTTTAAAAACGAGCATTACTACAAATTTGGCCGGCGTGTATGCGCTCCAGGGAAATAAGGTGCTGATTGTCGATACGGACAATCAAGGCAATGCTGCGCTTTCTTTCGGCTTGAACCCGGACAGTTTCAATGCGAGCATCTATGACGTATTGGTCAACGATTTGCCACCGCAATATCCGATCCAGAACGTTCATGAGAACATCGATTTATTGCCGGCCAACGATGATATGGCTTTCTTTGAGTTTGACGTTTTAACCAATGTGGACCAATACCCGGAGCCGTTCATGCTGATGACGAAACACCTGGACCGGATCGTGAGCGATTATGACGTAATTCTCGTCGATACGCCGCCAAACCTTGGTCTCACCCAGGGAAACGTTCTATGTTTTGCAGACGAGATCCTCATCCCTTTCCAACCGGAAAGCTATAGCATGCGTTCGCTTGTGAAAATTTTGAATGCCATTGATGAATTCCGGCAAAGATATAATCCAGGACTGTCTGTGTTGGGAGTAGTGGCCACTTTAGTAGACAAACGGACCTACCTCCACAGTCGGATCATCCAGGAATGTCGCGCGTATTGCATAAACAATGGCATTCGTATGTTTGATACAATTATTCCTAGAACGGTTCGCTTTGCTTCCAGCGTTGCGACCGAAGGATTACCGGCGACGCTGACGGACAAAAATAACCCGTTAGTTTATTCTTATTTTGAATTAGCGAAGGAGATTGATGAGGATGTCTCGGAAACATAGACACATCGCGAGCTTTGGCGATGTCGCTAATATTAAAAAAGACGATATCATTCACCAAAACAATAACATTAATATTAATAAAAATGATAACACGATTGATAACGAAAATGAAAATGAAAATATTGATACTTTAGATGAGATTATTAATAACAATAAGAAGAAGGATAAAACTCATGTTTTGAAAGGGATTTATTTTGAACGCGAGGTGGCCGCCGCGATCGACCGGATCGCCCGAAACGGTGGAAAAGGCATCAAGAGCCAAATCGTGAACGAAGCCGTAAAAAAAGTATTCAAAGAGAAGGGATGGTTATAATGACGAACGGAGCCGCGATCGGATATGCAATCATGGCATTAAAGGAATTAGGATATTCCGAGGACGAGATTCGAAAGGTAGAAAGAAAAATGCTTTATTTCATGGATATGAAAACAGAAGAAGAAGCACACGAAGAATATGTTAAATTTTAAAAAAAGAGCGCTCGAAATGAGCGCTTGAATTTTGCATCGAGTAAGGCTACTACCCATAAAATCGAATTTCGATGCAACGTAGAGCGATTCTCTGCACGCCTTATTTTACCGTTATTCCCATACTTTCGTAAAACTCATCAATTTTCAGGCATATTTCATGCTGCCATTCCGTATCATTAGTCATGGACGCGATGAGCGAGAGGTTCTCCAACTCGGCCAATTTTTGGACCTTCCGAATATTCGCGTCCAGGCAAAGTTTGAACTCCGATGCTTCCTCCTTGGAAAGAGCGCCTTCTTTCAATTGCTTAAACCACAGTTCGGCCAAACGTTTGTGAACCACCCACACTTTTTTGTTCCCCCCTTTACTTCACAAGTTCCCGGATCAATAAACCTATATAGATATAACAACCAGCCATGATCGAAACGAGAATCCAAGCAATAACTTCCTTCACGATCGCTTTCATCCATCATCACCTCCATTGTTCCAGGTTCAGTAATGATGTTATGCGAAACGAGAACAAAATTGCCTAAAAACCCGAAAAAATTTATTCTAAACGCGACATAATCCAGTTGACATAAAACAGATTATAGGCATAACAAAAAACCCCAGGCGTAAAACCGTTTATACGCCAGGGATTTCGCGGATCGAGCATATGCATGGTTGCATTAAGCGAACACCAAAAAGAACTCCAATGGTCGCTTTTTGAATAAAAAAGCGATAATGAAAACGAGAATTCGGTACTTTCATTATAAAAAGTACAGGATAAGAAACAAAGTTCATTTATTATATGGTCCAAATTTTTTCTCAATTATTTTTTGTAGACATCGATAAAGGAGTCGAATCCTTTTGCTTTTAATTCTTTAACGCATTGCTCCGCGTTTTCTCGGTTTTCAAAGCTACCAGTAATGACGCGGTAAAATACTTTTCCTTTCGATGGTGATGAGGACTGCGGAGATGGTTGTTTATTCGGTTTCGCTTTCCAACCGTGAGCTTTTGCCAGCCCATGCGCGTGTGCCAGCGCGATTTTTCGGAGATTGTCATCCGATTTTAAGAATGCCGCATCGCTTGGATTGTCAATGAATCCGTTCTCGGTAAGCACCGCTGGCATATTTGTTTCGCGAAGCACTGCAAAATTTGCTTCTTTTTTACCACGATTGGCGAGATTGGTTTCTGAAACGATCGTATCATGCAAAACGTTTCTCAACGCTTGTGTTTTCGGTTTGTTTGGATAATTGCCGTTATAGATAAAAGACTCGAATCCTTTTCCACCGCCAGCGTTAATATGAATACTGCAGAAATGATCTGCATTTAAACGATTGGCAAAATTAGCCCGTTCAATTAAGCTAACAAAAACGTCTTTTTCGCGAGTGAGGTACACCTTCACGCCTTCGTACAATTCATGGATATAATCACGCGCATAGAGCGCGATTTTTAACGTCAAATCTTTCTCGCGTAGCCCATTCGCTACCGCGCCAGGATCATCACCGCCATGACCTGGGTCGAGGACTTGTACAAAATCAGCCATTGCAATCCCCCCATTTATTCATTAAGAGGACAACGGAATTGTTGTCCTCTGAATTTTACCAAGCGCCATAAACGCAAGTTTCGTTATACATCGTTCTACCAATCTCCATGTCAGTATCGCAGAAACCATTTTTAAGCCATTTGCACTCGCCGTTTGATTTTTTATAACCGTTAATAGAAAGGCGATAAGGGTAGTTTAAGCCTGCATGCGACTCCCCATCAGTATAAACAATATCGCCGGCATAAAGACGCGTGACGAATGTTGTACCTTCAAACACCCGGCAAGCACTGCGAACTTTAAAAACATAGCCTTGTACGGTTTCGCGACATGAGCCCCAACCATAATCGTAGCTTGTTCCAAACGCTAAATCAGCTCCATATTCACCTGTTGGAATCCAGCACTTTGTCCATCCTTTGGCGCTTGTATAAGCATAGTGAGGCGTTTTTTCTCCGGAATAACCATAAGTATCGACAAAAAGTTCTTTCGGATACAAATAGCCAAGCAATTGATTCGCGTCCATGCTATCCCAAATAGGGAATTTTTCCAGACTATCATTGATTAAAATTTGTGGTTGAGCCATAAATATAACCCCCTTAATTAATAAAAATATTAACATTAACGTTAATTTTCATATTTTTTTAACCGTTTGCACTATCGTTATTTTTATCATGGCTTCGATAAACACCAATGGCCGCTAGCAAGCCAAAGATGCCGGAAACAATGATTTCAAGCGCCCCTTCAATCTGCGACGGATCATCGACTTTGGCGATGTTCGCGATAACGAGCGCAATAATCGGTATGAAATAACCGATGATTTTCTTCCAATCTTTCATCTTAAATCCCTCCTTTCAGAACAAGGTAGATAAGAGCAAGCAAGAAACTCAATAACCAAGGAATAACTGCAGTAAGGACAGCGCTAATCCATATTTTCTTAAATTCCTGTTTTTCGCGTTTTTGTTCTTTGACAATAATTAATGATTCGTTTGCCTTTTCGAGCGCTTCTTCGGCCAATTTCAGAGCTTCGCGGCTTCGTTCGTCCGCTTCTCCAGCGATTGATGTTTTTTCTTCCAACCGGATAATCTTCTGTTCCAAACGTTCCAATGAACTAGACACTCCATTCAACGAATCATAGATTTCCCGAAGCGTAATCGTTACGCCGTTCCCATCCATTGTGGACATGCCCATGCCTCCTAACATTAATTATAATGTTAATTTTATTGTTAATAAACATATTAATTCTATTTTTAATTAGCTGGGAGATACGTGAACACGCGCGGATCTTCCTGCCCGACGGTCCACATGGCTACGCCTTTGCATCCATATTCAGAGATATATCGGAGCGTCCTAATAAAGCCTTCTAGGTCGCTGTTCCATGCAATCGAGAAACCGGACGAATCGCCAATATAGAAGTTTCGTAACCATACGCCAGCGTCCACCATTCGAATCCGGATCGTTTTATCGCCGCGCCAGGACGGAACCGTAGCGATTGGAAGGTTTTCGTAGTCATTGGAGATTTCGATTCCCAGGCCTTCGTCGGAATCGAAACCGGAATACACCAGGTAGCCCAATTCGTCATAGGAGTATGGCCGGCTTTCTTCCAGAGCGATATGCTCCACACCATCCACGATCGCCGATACTTTCTCCATTGGTTCGTACCGATCGTTTGTAGCAATTTGGATCCGGTAGCATTTCACGCGGCAACCACTCGCATATACACCGTGCGCTCCCTTGTTTGGCGGCGCCGGAAACGTTTGTGTACTCGGATAGTCGATGACTTCCGTGTTCCCGACCATGCACTTGATATGATTGCCGTACACTCGAACCTTGAATGTGTAGCGTTGTCCGAGCGTCAACGTGAGTGGAGCAGACGCTAACACTTGGCTGTTTCCGCCACTTTCATATTTGAGATAAAATCGTCCGGCTCGATGATCGGCAACAAATACGTACCCTCGCCCGATTTGTCCGGCTTGATCGGCGCAAAAGCGAATGCCGTACACAGCGTTTCTATCGTTCACGTCAGCGCGCAAATCCGCTTCGATATGAGCGTTCATCTCGTATTGGCGGTTGACGATCAATTGCATAGACTGTGCCCTTGTATCGGCGAATACGTGCGCTTCTTCGGTTTCGGTTGCCGCGATCGGCTTCCATACCCCATTTGAATAACCTCTAGCCACCGCCGGACCAACGCAACGCTTCAAATTAGGGTCCGGATTACTACCAGGTGGAACATAAGCAGGATCGACATGGAGATAATACCGAGTTTGAGCCAAGTCAGTAATACCACTATTGACATGAGGACCAAACATATCCTCCCATATGATGGCCGGACGAGGTGGCCGCCGCAATAATTCGCCGGTGATGGTCATTTGATCCGGAAAATCTGCTTCTACTTTAGAAACGATTCCATCCTGGACCGTTCCCCGTTTCATTGCCGGGTGGAGATTCACCGTATATTCCACTTCACCGCCGGACATTCCATGCTCGAAATTTTGGCAGACAATAAATCCTAGAATTTGCGCGTCGTCCGAGCAAACACCCACCTCAATGGTGTTAGAAGTTCCAAACGAGAATACGCCGCAGTCATAAAAGTGTTTAGACGGATTCACATAAAACGGATACCATTCCGGCTGATTCCCGATTTCACCAATAGTGAAACTTTGGCCATTTACCAAGATCGGGATGCGCGGATTGAGGTATGGAAAATAAACCGCTGCAATTAATCGATAATTCCCGGCGCTTGGCAACGTGAATGAATAAATGAGCTTCCCATCTTGGCCGGTTTCATCTTCGGCCGGTTCGCAAGTGTTCAAGTCCTCGTTATAGTTATACACCGCCGAATGAGCCGAATAACCGATAAACGTATAGCCAGGGAGCGTATCGCTCGGTGTCCAGGTCGTCCCTTGGCGCGTATTCCCGGATCGGCTCGATACATCAGTGATGATTTTTTGAATTCCGGTAAATTCGGCCCTTTGGTGCTTGGAATAGCTAGTGATGTAATCTTGACCATTATACGTAGACCGGAAAATGACATCGGTTCCATTGAACGATTCTATTAATTTCGCGAATTGTACTGCGAACCGATCGTAGACATGAAGGAACGTTTTCTCATATCCGGATTCCTCATCATGGAAACCAACATAAGGGATGAAGGATTGATCGTACCAAACAAACTCGCCGTTTTCGTTTGTTTGGCCAGCGTTATGCTTAAATAAACCATTTTGCCACATGAGCAACTGCCAATACCGGACCGCGTTCCCGGATCGCTTCTCATTCAATGGCCAACGGCGACCATATGCCGCATTCCCGATGAACACTTTCTCTGGTGGCAAAACATTTTTCACGTGTTCCAGGACCTGAATAAGCCACCATATCGGTGTCGATGGCCCAGGAGCCGAGTTATTATGCGAGAAATCGTATGACATGATTTGAAACTCATCGATGGCTTGGTTTCCGTTTGCATCAATGCCGCTGGCAACAGTACGATAATCGGTCCATTGATACCAATACGGCTCGAAATCGCCGGTCATCGCGTGAAGGTTAACGCGCAACTCCAGGCCGAGAGGGATACAAACTTCATTTTTTACCCGGACCAGGAGATCCCGGTACTTTTCCGCTTCTTGATATGAACGGCTTCGAGATGAGCTTTTTTCAAAGTCCATCTCAATCCCTTTGATGCGACCAGGGAAACGGTCCATGTATAGCTGCGCGATTTTCTTTAATTGCCGAATGAAGGTGTCCTGGCAATTATTCGCGTTATCGAGCATCGGTTCTACCCGGCTTTCACCAAAACAAACCATTTGTAGCGACCATTTGATATTTGGATAATGATCCACCAGGTAACGAAGGGAGTCTCTCATCCAATACCGGATAGCCGATTCATCCGATGTAAGCACCGGATATGACTCTCCGGCCTTGTAATGATAAATGGAGCCATCGGCCAACACGCCGAAATCATGTAGACCGAACGCGTAAAACTTTTGGTGATGCGCCAGGAACGCATACCAAAAATTTCGCTGATCGCCGCCCCAATTTTTCCAAGCGTCCGGGTCGATGATTTGCCATTGTCCTAGCGCGATTTCTCTCGCGTATTGTTTAAATTGAACGTTCGATGGTTCATTTAAAGACCAGGATAAGAATTTAATACTCATAGTTTCGACTTCCCTTCTTGCCATTGGATCAATTCGACGATTCCCCAATAACCGATGCCGGTGTCTTGCATTTTCCCATTCACCAGCTTATAAAATTCAATCCGTATTCGATTGGAACCATAAGGCAATCCCATGAACAATTGACGTTTAATTTTTAACGTTCCGTTCCCGACATTCAGTAACCGGCTGGCTCGGTTTGCCGGCTGCCCATTGATAGTGGCGATGTTTTGAGAAGCCCATAGTTTGATTTCACTACCAGCCGGGCCGCCTTCAAAAAAGAACTCGCGGCTATACCGTTTATTTAATGGGTGGTCCGGTTCATCTTCATACGTCAATTCCTCGCCGGAAACGAAATCGCCATAGTTCGTTGAGATTCGTAAAAGGTCGAAATCATTCTTCGCATACAAGGTGATATCCACCGCAGTCGTAACTAATTTTTGCGAGAAATCATCTTCGTAGATATTCGGAGCCACAATTGCTTCATGCCCTCGGCCGACGATGTTATAAAAGCGATTTTTCACACCAGAGAACACCCTCGGTTGATCGCCCAGGTACAAATCGCCGCCGACGGCTGTCTTGGTTTCGTCCAGCGTTCCATACTTTGGTGTAAAAAATTCGGCCGTATTTGGAATGGTGGCCGTCACTTGCTGCCCTTCTTGCAATTGGAGATCCGTTATACGAACCGTTCCTGCTTCGACGTTTTCCACGACGAATTCTATTTCGATGCTGGATACCTTTTTTCTTTGGAATTTCGATAACGTCGCTAAATAGCGCGTCCAGGATTCCTTGTTCATGTCTCATCACCCATCCAAGGACCAACGAGTCTCCGAAGGATGGCCAGCCCACATGGTCGCGATCGTTCCCCCTTGCAACATGATATCCGTAACATTGATTTGTCCGGATTGACAGTTTTTCATGACAAATTCAACTTCGATCGCCGCAACACCACGATCGGGATTTTTCACCTCGATCGCTTGATTTATGAGATTAAAATACATGATTACGCCTCCTCGGCTAGTGAAATCCAAATCGGTTCATCTTCTGTTCCATCCGTATATTTGATGCGGATATACACCCCGACTTTTCCGGTTCCAACTTGCAAGTTTTCGGTGGCCACACGCATGCTGATGGAATAAGAATCACGATGAGAAGGATAGACCGTTTGTTTCAATGATTTTTTTACTCCAGGCTGGGCCGTAGCCTTAAATGAAGCATTCCCACTATAACCATTCACCGGATCGATTTCCCATCCATCGTTTGTCCAATAATTAAACCCATCATCAGCCCTTGAGTTCATCAAATAGTTAAAAACGTGAAGGTTGAGCATTTCGCTCCGATCGACGGTATCCTCGGATTGCAAGAATGACGCGCTATCTTGGATACCGGTCAAGAGTTCGGTCAAACTTGGTTGTTTAGTTTCGAGCTGCAGTTCTGTATTCCAAGGCTCCTTCACGTTATACTTCCAGGACATGATACGCGTAGTTACATTGATTCCTAGCTCTTCATCAAAGACCAATACCTCGTCGCCCAGGAAAAATTCTTCGTGCGATAGCCCCGAAAGCGACGATAGATCGGATGCTTTCATAATGTACGAAGCGCGAGGACGCGCCAGGACTTTTAATGCGTCCTGTCCCTTTTCTTTGAGATAGTACGGATTCGTGAACCGTTCGTCTTTGATTACGCGAACCCGGACCTTGTTCGTATAGCTGAAATCTTCCAGGTACGGAACGCCATCATTTGCATCGGCGATGGACATGTTGTCTTTTCCGTACAGATAGATCCGCGTGACCAATTCCTCGGTGTCATAGATTGCTTCGATTTCTTCTAGGTTTTTCGAGTACACGATCGCCGCCCCGGATTTTCTTCCGACCGGTTCCGTAAAATCGACGGTCATGTTCGACGAGTTAAATTTCAATTCACCGCTGAATAAGCTAGGTAGTTCAGCGAGAGCTTCTAGCCGGTTGGTGATCCCTTCTTCCACTTCCAAGGTACGACGACGAGTGATGGTCACATTTCCGACGAACCATCCGGTGCCAGCAAGTAAATCTGCCATAATTTCCGCCGGTGTCGCTTCTTCCCACCGCGACTTTGTCACCGGCTCGGCGAATTGCAAATCATACCACAATGCCTCCGCGTATACTTCGATTTCCGCAGGGGATAGCCCGGACCGTTTGATAGAAACACGACGGATGATATACAGCCGATCCACCAATTGCACTAGATTTTCATTTTGGATATATTTCCGCTTTTTATCCTTCCAAGGCAATGTAAACGTGAGTTGGTCAATGCCGTTGACTTCTTGTTCCAAGATGATGTCATCCGCGTTTTCTAACACCGCGAGCCGCCGCCGGTTTTGGTCCAGGATAACCGGACGGGATAACGCCAGGCGATTATATAATGGCTTATATTCCGTCTCTTGGCTGTTATATTTCATTCGACCAAGCTGATTATAACGAACGCGCCCAAGCTGGTTATACTTGTTCATTCCACATCACCTACGGCTTTCTCCGGATCCAAGGAGAGCAGTAAAAATTCCGTTTCAGCAATTGAACGGTAACGCTTGATGCATACGCCGGCAAATTCGACCGATAAGTATAACCGGTTGAACGCAACGCGCATGCTGGATAATTTCCGGAGCCGTTATAAGTAGGAGTTCCAAAATCGCCAAGAGGGATCGCTTGATACGCATATAAACAGCGACCAAAATACACTCCGTTTTGATTGGAGCGAGCAAGCCAATACAGACCTGGTTCTAATTGAAGATCGCCGCTTTGAAACGGCAACTCAACCCACCCGGTCGCTGAAAGAGTGGTCGCTACGGTTTGCGCGATTAATGCCCCTGGTTTGCCGCCTTCGTTCGCATAAACACCCATCACCAGGCCACCGGTAGGATTGCTGTCTACTTGAACGGCCATTTGATCGTAAATCGTTGTTTCTGACACCGGGAAAGGGAAAAATTCGACGGTGTTTGTTGCGGCCAATATGTTTGTAGCATAAGACGGATTGACAACCGAGTAGGCCTTTGAGGTTTTCTGACCTGTAAAATCTACGTCGGTTACAAATTGGATTTTTGTTGCGCCCGATTGGTCCTTGACTTCTATTAAATCGCCTACGCCAGCGACCGAATGCGACCGGTATGTTCCAGGATAATGGAACATTGCGCTACCTCCGCCGGTTGGCCGATTTTGAAGATCGGTGATTTGTTGTTGCATTTGAGCCATATCCGCGAGAATTTGGTCCAACACCGAGGATCCAGCTATTACATAGGTGAAATCGGCCGTAATCACATCGGTAGACAATTGCTGCTGATGGAACACCACCACTCCATGTCCAGGAGAAATTGTGTATTCAGACGGGTCTACCGGCGCTCCATTTCGATAGATAACCGGCGAAGGATTATCAAGCCATCCCCGGATTGTTCCTTCATAAATGCGATAGCGCAATGACGGATCGTCCTGGTCGGTAACCGGAACCAATGTATGGCCGGTCACGTTTTGGATTTTCATGTTTAGGACTTCTTCGATTTTATTGACGGAATGCTGCAAACCGCTAATATGAGCCGATAAAATGTCTTCGCTTTTCAAATCGCTATATGGTGTTTTGGCCATACTTTCACCCCTTTATTTCCAACGGCTTCGCGCCGTTACTTTGAATTGAGTAACAGATGCACCGCCGCTGACGGAAATCGTTAATTGATTCGCACCAGGAACCAGGATCGGCATAATGATGGTATCAATATCGTGAATCGCCGATACTTGAGAGCCGTCGTTTTTGATGATGTACGCCGTAATCAACGCCGAATCCAATACAAGCGTTTCACCGGCCGATAGAATTCCGGTGAAATTGATGGTGGTATTGTCCGTTTGTAACGTAATTTTTCCGCCATTGTTGGTCCCTTTAATTTCAATCAATGGCTCGGAATTAGCCGTTCCTTTCCGATCCAGCACATAGGTTCCTGGACCCTTCCAGGACATCACATCATCTTCAAGCGCATACCAAAATGGATCCGGACAATAAAACTGCAGTTCGCCCTGGCCAGTTGTTGCGATTTCTTCTAAAGTCGATTCATCCTGCAAGATTCCGTTAATGAATTTGTCCGGTTCATCGGAGAAAATCATCGGCTTTGGTTCTTCAACATCTAAATAAACCGCCAACTGCCGGACCAACGCGCGATATTGAGTGTGGCCTTTTGCGTTGAGTGTCACACCCACCGGTATCACGACCGGACCGTGTCTTTTTTCAAAAAAGAAAGCACCAGGACGACCATAGATCTCCTTGGTGCTTAAGATTTGAGGTGGCAGGATTGGCCTGCCAATGCTGTTCACGATTAATAGATTGCTTAAATCATGACCGTTATAGTTTAGCATTTAGCCGCCCTCCTTTGGCGCGACTTAACGAGTTCCGTCTACGCCCCAATTCCGTATCCATATATGGAGCCGTTACACGCGCGATTTCTCGGCCATCCAGGACGACCGGAACGATAATCTCCAATGGTTGCATGCTTCCTTGGCCGCTGATCGCGTTGAGTTTTTCCGCGATCGCCTCTGCGAATGGTTGCATTGCTTGACCACGTAAAGGAATGATCGCCTCCGGTCCGGCTTCCCCAGCGCCGATTAATTTTGCTCCATCGATGATACCACCGGATGCGTACCAATCGACCGAAATCTTCGGAATCGATGGTGGATTCAATGAGAATTTACCGGTGATTTTAAAATGCGGTAACGGTGGGAGCGATGGCTTCGGAATTTTTAATTTCAGACCGCTGAAAAAGCCCTCGATTTTTTCTACGATGCCGCGAATCTTCTCTTTCGCCGTTTCGATCGGATTTATAATCGCGTTCTTTGCCGATTCAAAATTGCTCTTCGCAGAGGAAACAAGAGATTGGAATCTTGAAACCGCGCCATCTTTCAAACTTTGAATCTTATTAACCACCGACGATCTGATATTTTCCCAGGTGGAAGTGATACTACTCCATAGGCTTTGTACTTTAGAAACCACCGAGGATTTCAATGATTCCCACATTGAGGTCACACTGCTCCACAGGCTCTGAACCTTTGAAACGACCGACGATCTAATAGATTCCCACTTGGCGATCAAATTGCTGGCCAACTCCGCCGCTTTCGCCTTGACCGCATCCCAGGCTTGGGCAATATTATCTTTGACCGTATTCCAAATGGCTACCAGCTTCGGCTTGATGGTATCCCAGTTTTTCCATAGGTAGATACCAATGGCTACTGCCGCCGCAATCGCGGTGATTATCAGGCCTATTGGATTTGTTGCTAAAAACGTAAATGCCGTTCCGAGCGCACGAACGACAGTGATAACCCCTTTAAATACGCTCGTTAGCTTTAAGATTACCGGCAATGCCTGTCCAATGGCCCCGGCCATTATTCCGAAAATTACTAATAATGGACCGATGGCTGCCACCAATACACCGATGATCGCGATCACTTTCTGAACGGTTGGGCTTAAATTTTGGAACCAAGTCGAAACTTTTTGTATGGCCGCCGCAAGAATCGGTAATACCGCATTCGCCAAATCAATAAGCACCAGGCCTAATGGTTCCAAAGCCACTAACGTCTGCCGCCACAATTCTTGTAATTGTGTTCCGAAATTGTTCCGCATGGCTTCGCCGGCACGTTGAGTCGCCCCTTCGACTTGCCCTAATTGGTCCTTTGTGGTGGTCATTGATGTAATTACTTTTGCTTCGAGGTCTTCCCACTGTGTACCGAATAGAGCAACACCGATTTGATTCCGTTTGACCGGGTCTTCCATGGCTGCCAACGCCGCGATGGTAGCATTAAAGGCCGCTTTTCCTCTTTCACCACCGGCCGCTATGTCATTGGCCATTTTTGTAGCATCCAAACCGAGCGCGCGAAACGCCTCTGCGGTCGTTTTACTTCCATCTTTCGCGCGAATATTAAACTCTTTTACCGCATCCCCGACTTTGTCGAGGTTGAAAGCCCCGGCTTGCGCGCCGGAAATAAGGATATTCATCATATCCCTAGCGCTATGACCCATCGTCGCGAATTGTGGCGCGTATTCCCACATGGTATCGAGCAAGTCACCAGCGTAATCGCCGCCTTTTTGGAATCCGACCGTTAAGAGATCGAGTGCTTCTTGAGCCGAAATGCCAAAGTTTTTCATTAAGACGTTTGCCATTTTGGTGGATTCGTTAATGTCAACACCAAAGGCATCACGAATAATAAATGCTTGTTCCGATACTGCTTGTAGTTGATCCGTAGGCAGGTTTTGAAGGTTACGAGCCACCTTCGCAACGCCCTCGGCTGCGTCGGCGCTACTTTCCCCGAACGCTTTTAAATATAATTCCTTGGCGATCGAGGTTAATTGTTTTGCTCTTTCGCCGGTAGCACCAAGTGACGCTTGAATTCTCCCTTGCGCCGCTTGCCAATCGGCCGCTGACTTGATAGCAATTCCACCCATAACGGCCATCGGAACGGATAAACTCTGTGTCAATTGCTCCCCGGATGTTCGCATCCGTTCATTCAAGCTAGCCAGAGAGTTTTGAACGTCCTTAATTCCTTTTTCAAAGTTTGATATTTTCGCGCCGATTTCAACAAAAAACTCGGATACTTTAGGCATGCTTTCTCACCTGCCTTGTAACAGGAATGGCATCCGGTCCCATCAAACGAACAGCGCGCTCGAATCGTCGGCGCCGTTCTTCAAGCGAAACATTGTCTTTTTCCCGATCGCGACGACGATACAGATCGGAACTCTTAAGATTCCGCTTTTTGTAATGCGGTTTTGCGAGAATCGCTGTGAAATGCGCCAACAATTCGCCGAGTTCATCTTTGCGCCACCAATATCCATCAACCATCCACTTAATCTCTTTTAGTGTGCTGTTCCAAAATTCTTCGGGCTTGATTCCAACTTTAAGAGCGCTCGCATAGAGATCTTCCCAATCGATACGAGCGCTCTTATTTAGTTTTTTTCGATCCCTTGCCGACGCGTTTCCCGGTTTGGTTTGTTTTCCGATTGAGGGAACGCCGATTCTAATGCCGTTGCTGCCTTTTCGATTACTGCTTCAAAGCCAAGTTCATCGATGAGATCGCCTACTTCTTTTTGAGTGATGTCGTATGTTCCATCGCCGTTATCGAATTGATGGAGCAATCCAGCCCACACAATGGTACGAATCGCTTTAAAACCAAGTCCGCCGCGTTCAAAACGAACAAGAATCTCCGGTAACGTTAGACCGATAGCATCTTCAAGTTCCACCAACGCGTTTGTTGTATAACGCAATGAATAATCACCGTTTAATTTGACAATGCCTTTTGCTTTATTCGCCATTTCATATCCCCCCTTTAGTGTTTGGAAATAAAAAAGGTACCCATCAATGGGTACCTATCGCATTAAGGAGTTATAGGAGTCCAAGGTTCATCTAATTGAAATTCGACCGAAACCGTCGATGCATCATTATCCGGCCATTCTTTCGAGATTGTCGAAACGAGCGCTGTCGCTTCTTCGATATCGGTTCCATTTTCTGTCCGACGTAAAACGACAGA
The DNA here is from genome assembly GCF_003668935.1 of Corallococcus sp. AB032C. NCBI lineage: Bacteria > Pseudomonadati > Myxococcota > Myxococcia > Myxococcales > Myxococcaceae > Corallococcus > Corallococcus sp. AB032C. The sequence goes on from NZ_RAWP01000102.1 coordinate 14,485, forward strand.
CTCTTTATTTTTCATCGCATCTTCAAGCGCTTTAAATGCCGCATCGTTTGGAACATAAAGCGCTTCGAGGGAAACCGTATCATCTTGTTTCCCATAAATCCATTTTGTGTGGTCCGAATCTTTGGAGCTTGCTTCGATCAAGTTCCGCGTTGATTCAGTCGAAAGGTTGGTTTGTTCCGCAACCGGTGTCCAGTTTGGAGTGACATCATCGCCAAGGTTCACCAACACCAACACCGCCGCACCATCGATACCTTTAGAACGAGCCATCATTCTACACCTCCATTATTCTGAAACGGAATCGAGTGATTCCTTGTCTTGCTCTTCCATCGGGAGATTCAATGGTTTCCTCTATTTCGAGCCTTGCTAGCATTACCGCGAAGTTCTCCCCAACATCGATCGGTTCCCGGCTGATCGCGTCAAAAATCAACGGGTGGATTTTCAACAGAATTTCTTCATCGCCGGGATAATCCGACCAGGTGTGAATGGTGATTGTCACTTCTTGACCGGCCGAGGTTTTGGAATCCCAGGGAAAGCCGGTCATTTCCCCCAGGACGATATAGGGAAAACGCGCGTGTTTATCCACATAGTCATACACACCACTAACAACGGATTGAATCGCTGGATCTTCGCTTAAACGTTTATACACCGCCGATTTGACAAGGCCTAGCGTTGAAACGAGCTTTTTATTCATCATAGCGTTTTATACAACTCCTCAATTCTTTTGAGGAAATCTTCTCTTTCCGCTTCGAATGCAGGGAAAAGGAATGGCTGTGGTTTGGCCCCTCGGAAATTGATCCACCATTCGCCGGTTTTCGGATGCTTAAAGGACCAAGGTGTCTTTCTACCAGGAATGTCCGGATGTTGCGCGTAAATACCCGTTCCCCATTCTTGATAGGCCGCATAAGGCAATCGCGAACCGACACGCGCCGCCATTCCATTCTGAAACTTTTCGATAACAATCGAAGCACGAAGCGCCCCATCATCCACCGGAGCGCGTTTTTTTGCGCCGCGTTGAATGTCGATCGCTTTCTGATTCACAAGCTCTGCGGTTTCTTTTTTCTTCTTTTTGGCCAGGATTTCAAAACGCTCGATGGTTTTATCCAGGCCCTTCATTTGTACGTTAAGTCTAGGCTTGACCATCACACCACCTCCGAGCATTCGATGGTCAACATCGTTTTTATTTCATCCGGGTACACATTCACGATTTCAAAAATGCGCCCATCGTAAACAATCCGGTGGTGGACCGTAATACCAGGACGATAGCGCATTTCAATCTCATGGGTGATGCCGCCTTTCACCTGCATGGCTTCGTATCGTCTTTCCCCTTTTATTGGCTTTACGTTCGTCCAGGCAGAAAAAAGATCGCTCCATTCCTCCCGGCCGCCACCCATCGAATCATTCACCCTAGTAGATTCCTGAACCGTTACACGATGCCGCAGTTTACCAATCTTCATCAGTGCATTCCTCCGGTTGGCCAAAATCGCCATCAAACGGATAAACACGCAGATGTTGAATCATCGAAAAATCCGGTGGTGGAACTTGGCCGCGATTTTCGTATAATTGGGCCATTCGGTTAAGCACCCACAGCTTCACTTCATCCGGCGCTTCATTTTCGATGACATTTCCCGTTTCATCAGTGGTAGAAAAATCGGTATTTAGAAAACGCTCCGCTTCATTACTCGCCGTCTTTTTCAGATTTTGAATCAGAGCGTCCTCTAGATCGTTTTCCACCCGAAGAAACAGTTTCATTTCCTCCAGCGTCATCGTTATTTTTAGACTCATTCTCGTCCACCTCTTCCACCAGGCCGGATTCAATCCATGATTTCACATATTTATCCGCGACTTTTAATTCCTCGGAATCGTATTCTTGCCCAGGAGTTAGAACTTCGCTGCCAATAATCAATGCCGCTTTCGCTTTGAATTTCAACGTTAATCACCTCCCAAAAAGAAAAGGGAACGGAAAAATCCGTCCCCATTTCATTATGCTGATGGAACTTTCAAGATGACCAAAGCATCTGGACGGATGACACCGCCACCGACGCGACGTTTGTAACGGAAGCCGACCAAACCTTGCTCGATGAATTTCTCCTCAAGACGTTTGATTGATCCGCCGTTCCGGTTAAGGATACGATAACCTTGATAGAAATCACCGAATACAGCTACTTTGGCCTCCGTTCCAGTCGCCCGGAGTGTTGGGATATCATCCTGCGTATAAATTGGATAACCGTTAAATGTTGCCGGCTTACCAGCAATGAGCGATGGCTGCCATAAATATTGTTGATTTCCGTCTTTTAGCAAGCGAAGCGCCAATTCAGTCTGCGAGTTAACGACATATGCCCCATTTCGGCGATATTGCGCTTTGACTTGGTATGGCAACTTAATGAAATCATCAGCATTAACAGCGCCAACTTGTCCAGCATTGAATGTTGGAACCGCAGAGTTGAGAATTCCCTCCGGTTGGCCGTTTGCATGACCGGTACCAACAAACATCGCCGTATCCTCTGCTTCCGCAAATGCGCGAGCATACGAATCAGAGAGATATGCTTCTAGGTTTTGATCCGAATCTTCGAGTTCGTCTTCACCGATCGTAGTCCAGCCGAATACATCTTCTACGTAGATGTATTCCTCATCCGGAACAAGATCGGATTCGCCCTCTGCCCATTGAGCGCCGATACCAGTCTCTAATTTACCCCACACAACTTTAACTTCGTTCAACGAACGGCGACGTTGACGGTTGGATGTTGTAGTGCGCACTTGGGCTAATTGACGAGCGATCGTAATTTTTGGCAATTCACGAACGATCTCGTTATCGAGCGCTTCCGGTACCAAGATTTCACCAGCCGAATCCTGAACAAGCGCCTTTCTTTCTTCCGGAGTCATGCCGGATTTGCCTTCACGAATGAATTTAAAGAAGGCGGCCTTTTGCTCCGGTGTCATTTGGTTTTGTTTGCTTTTGCCATTTTCGCCGCCAGGCATAAACGGACGATTCGCTTTTGTTTCAAGTTCGTCGATACGAGATTTCAACTCGTCCATTTTTTCGTTAAGTTTAGTAACCAAGTTCTTTGTTTCTTGTGTTGCATCCCCCAGCTTTTCTTTTTCTTCATGGAACGCATCACGCGCTTTTTTGAATTCTTCAAAGACATTGCCTAATTGCTCTTGTAATTGTTTTAAATCCATAGTGATCCCCTTTCTGTTTTTTGGTTTTGATATCATGCGGCTTTTCTTCCCCAGGAGTGGTCCAATAAACCGGCTCCGTTTAGGACAGAAAAGTGCAAGAAAAAAACGCCCTTATAGGCGTTGAAAACTCAATTTATCTTGGTTAGTTTTTAATGTGGCACCAATCCATTTTTACTAAAATTTAATTTGTTTAATATCTTGAATCATTTTCAAGACTTCCTGCGCGTGTTTTTCTTCTTCGGCCCCTTGGCCTTGTTTTTGGTTATTTTCGCTTTCATCCGCCGCATCCAGGAGCGCCTGCAAAGCCTGAATCGCTTGTTCCACCAACGCGCGGTTTTTCCCGCTTAATACTTTCCCAGCTTTAAGTTCTTGATTGAAACGATAGAGCATCGACATCAACCGGCTGTCGTTTTTGGCCGCTGTGATAACAGCTTGGTCATTGGCCGCGAATGTCACCGGCGAAAATTCATAGAGCTTTACCTCTTTAATGTGACGGATGCCTTTCTCGTTGTCCCATTCGTCTTTTACGGTAGAGAAACCGATGGACAATACATCAATCACGCCATCCTTGATAAGCGTCATGGCGCGTTTTCCTTCTTCGGTTTGCGATATTTTCGCTTTTACAAACAGGCCATGATTGTCTTCTTCGAGATAAATCGCTTTCCCGATCGGTGTCCAAGGATCGTGTTGCCATAAAACCTTCACCTTATGGCCGCGTTCCAGGATTGTTTTCTTGAAGGCCCCTTTTTCCACGACATCGCCGTAGGAGTCCACGTTTCCGAATACCGATGCATAGCCCTCAAATGTATTGTCGTCTGTTGATTTCACCTCGAAGCTAAACGACTTGACTTCTAGTTCATTCATCCGGATCACCCCCCATTTGCAACGCGATTTTTAAAACTACATACCAGGCCAACGGGTACTGATACCATCGGAGAGGAATATATTCTCGGATGAGCTTCCAAGCAAACTTCACCCGAAACGCTCGCGACATTTTCAAACGAAAAACCGGTGGATTTTTCTTTGCATCCACCCACTCGATCTTTAATCCTTTCGGTAATTCCATGTTTTCATCCCCTTATACGGTATGGTAAACCTCGGTGCATCGGCATTGGATAACCTCTTCAGCCGGACCGCTTGGATCGCCAGGATACATCAATTTGTGGCCGCCGACTTCGTATGGTTCATCGATTCCCCGGCGCTGGCCATCGGCTTTTTTATGCGATTTTCGCGTTCGCTTGTCCGCCGTAGCCACCCATTCCTTCTCCAATTGAAGCCCGGTCTGTTTTGCTGCATACCGGCTTCCGGCGTTCGATGCGCTGATGACCTCGGTGCGAGCAATGACCATCGATCGGTTCGGAATGATTTGTTCAAGATAGAGCGCTTCAATTTGATCGCGAATTTCCGGAACCGTTAACTGTTCCTCGAACCCTTTGCTAATAATTTCTTTAACCATATTTTTAGTGTTATCGTTAATATTAACAATTTTGTTAGCAACGGTAGACGAAATGAATTCTTGGACCGCCTTATCAAAGACATCAAATTCATCCTCTACATCGTCTTTTTTCTCCATTCCTTGGGATGATTTCACCCCTTTGAGGTAGTTATAAACTTCCTTACCGAAAGCATCCATCACCGCGATATATGTCGCCGTTAGCGATTTCCCCCATTCTCCAGCGTTCTCGTCGAGGTATTTTTCTACCTCATGCACGCCGCCTTCATCGAATGCTTTTAAAACGCCGTTTTTTTCCCTTTCAAATTGTTTTTTGAATTGTCGAGCGACCGAGTTATAAAAGCCGATTCGCTTCCGGTCGAACGACCGCCAATATTGCTTTTTTTGTATAGGAGTTTGCAAATTCAGCCCTGATTTTAGCTCCAGGTTTTTCGCTTCGCCCTCATCTTCCGCTTCATCCGGTGGCTCTTCGTCGTTATTTTGGCCATTCGACGGCTGATCGGGAGCGAGCAACGAAGCATAATCCGGCGCATCCGGGCCTTCAAGTAAGACATTCATCGGTACATAACGGACATCGCCGCCTTCGATGTTTTCAAAACCGAGTTCATAACGGCCCTCGTTGATAGAGAGCAATCCCTTATCGACCGCGTTTAATACGCGATCCCACATTTCAGCCCGATCCTCTTGAAGCGCATCGATGGCATCCAGGTTCACATCCAGGACGAGATTATCACCGAATTTCTTCACCAGCGTACTGTTCAAGCGATCGCGGATTTTATACAAGATCGGAATAACGGTGTCTTGATAGAACGCTTTCCGAGCTTCCTGGTAGTTTGAATACGTCGCATGCTCCATGTCGCCGACGATTTCCGGTGGAACACCGAATGCTGCGCAGATTTCCAAACGGCTCATCTTTTTCAATTCGATAAAATCCATGTCTTTAGGAGATAAACTCATTTCCTTCCAATCCAGGCCGCCTTCCAGGAGCATCGGTTTCCCGGCATTTTTAGGACTCATGTAATGCTCGCGAATTTGTTGTTTTAACCGCTTGTATTGTTCATCGCCGAGCGTCGAATCCGTTACCAATGCACCCGATGGCCGCGCACCATTTTGTAATAACGATGCGTTCCAGTTATTCGCAAAGTTATCGCTGTCAATTCTACGAGCCGCCACTTGGATAGGCGATAAACCGTAGAAATCATCGAGCGCAGAAAAAAACTTAAAGTGCGTGATTTGATCCGCCGGAAATTGCTGTTTTAAGGAATCGTCGATCCTGTATTCATAACCACCAATGAGATCGACAGGATGAGGGATAATTCTCACCCGATCGGGCCGCAGTGCCCATAATTCCTTCGGTGGCCCGGCTTTTGGACCGGCATGCTGCAAATATGCATTGCCAGACAATAACTGAAAGGCAATGAGATGCTCTATCAAATCCTGCCTGGACATAAACGGATTCGGATTATTTAAAAGATCGATCAAGGCATGTTGTGTGATTTCCTTCCGGTCACCGTTCCGCCGCGTTTGAAACAAGAGCCAAGGAACACTCGCGCCGGCATGCGCAATGGCCATAATACATCGATACACCCATATGTTTTTTTCAAATCCCTCTTTTGCTAAATTCTCGTAGTTAACCGGCGTCCAAATTGGTTCACCAAGAAACCAGGCCGCTATTAAACGGTTTACCTCTGATGCTTTTCTTTGAAAGAAACGAGGGATAAAACTACGCCAGTGAATCCCCATTTTCTCACCACCTTTATAGCGAGCGAATGCTCGGTCGCGGTTTGTTATTAAATCGGTTTATAGCTTGTGTGAATGCGTCAACTTGGTCGTCGTTCGCACCGTTAGGGAACGAAGCGCATTCCTCGACGAAATCATGCACCCAAGGAGCAATCTCCGGCGCTGGCAAGTAGATGTTGCCGGCTTCCGCGTCTGCCGATGCCGATGCCGCCCTTGCTACTTTTCCACCGTCCGGATTCACCGGGATAATACCAGGGATTTCATTCCGCAATGTTTGAATAACGGCCGTACCGTTCGCCTTATCCTCAATCAACTTCGCGTAGGCAGAAGGATAACGAGCCGATAGATTACGGATTGCTTGGATTGTCGTCGGAAAATCCATTTGCCCCCGAACCTGGTCGATTAAATATTTGTTTGCGCCGATTCTTCCCCACACTTGGCCAACAACATAGTCGCTGTCTTTATTATCTTTGAACGCACAGTCCCAGGATTGAATGACCTCATCAAACCGAGCCGGCAACGCGCGGTAATATTTCCACCATGACCGTTTGAACATAGAACCCTCGGCAGGCGATGGCCGCTGTTGGTATAAGGCCGACCAAGTACGAGAGCCGACGGACCGCTTCGTTTCTTCGGCCCATTTTTCATCGAATCCGTACTCTGCCCATAACGCCTCGCCGATCTTACGGCCCAATGGATCATCTTCTGATTCACAGACCGCCGGCAACGACAGGACCGTCCATTTGTCCGGTTCGTGTTTTAGGAGCCGGCCAGCCAGGTCATCTTCATGCCATCTTGTGAGAATTAAAATAACCCGGCCGCCAGGCTGCAACCGAGTCGATAGTGTGTCCTTCCATTCAGACCAAAGCATCTCGCGATAGGTTTCCGAATCGGCCTCTTTCCGGTTTTTGATCGGGTCGTCGATGATTAAGAGGTCCGCGCCCTGCCCGGTGATACCACCGCCGATACCGACGGAAATCATACCACCACGATGGCCTTCTATATCCCAATTGGTAACCGAGTTATTATCGCGAGCGAGCGTAATGCCGAATAATTCCTCGCCGAATTCCGCGATTTTATTCCGGTTCGCTTTTCCGAATTTCCGCGCCAGGGAGTCACCGTAGGATACCTCGATCACCCGGCGCTCCGGATTTCGGCCAATAAACCAGGACGGAAAGGTTTCCGTAACGGTCATAGATTTAGAATGGCGAGGTGGCATGAAAATCATGAGCCGTCGAATTTCGCCGCGTTCGACTTTTTCGAGATATTGGCATACCAAATCAGAATGGCGCGAAGGGATATACCGGCCATGATGGACGTATTCAAGATAAACCGAATAATCCTCGCGAGCGAGCGCCTTTTCAATCTCATCAAGATTGTTCATCAGACCGTTTAAGAGCATTTCTTCGTCGGAGCAATTGTTTTGCAAGTTCTTTCGCTTCTTCATCGTTGAGGATTTCGTTTGTGATTTCGTGAGTGATCGAGATGTCGTACTCTTCACGTTTTACCACCTGCCCCGAGTGATGGAGATCGGCCGACAATCTCTCCTTTCTTCCCCATCTGTCTGGAAATTTCCGTTCAAGCCGCCAGGCCGCTGCCTTCCAATCCGTGGTCGCCGCATTTGCGATAAGCATCACGTCCCGAACTTCCGATTCCGCGAGCGCTTTTTCAACCGCATCGTGAAAATCTTTATAAATGCCGCTTTTGGCGCGCGCTCCTTTCCGGAGCCAACGGAAAAAGGTATCCTTCGAGATACCAGCATAGGCCGCCGCTGTTTCCATGTAGTTGCCGGCCCGGATCGCATCAATAATTTTCTTTTGAAGTTCCGGTGTTAGCTTGGTAGGTCTACCCGCCATCTTCATCACCACACAAAAAACCGACCGGAATACCGATCGGTTGTATTTTTGTTTGCTTTCAAATTCGAACCGCCTTCTGACCGGTGAATTCCTCAAATCGACGAAGGATTACATCGCAATATATTGGATCGAACTCCATCGTGAAGCAAGTACGCCCGGTTTGTTCGCACGCGATCAACGTAGAGCCGGAACCGCCAAACGGATCCAGCACCAATTCTCCAGGCTTGCTGGAGTTTTGAATTGCTCGCGCGCAAAGAGCGATCGGCTTCATGGTCGGATGGTCCGCGTTTTTCTTCGGCTTTTCGATGCGCCAGGTCGTACTATCCGAATCATCGCCGGAAAAGACAATCTCGTAGCTTGGTACTTTCACCATAACGGACTTAATGCCGTTAGAGAAGGACAAAACGAAATGATCGCATTCCTTTTGGATCACCAAGTCCACATCTTCCTCGACGACGGTGTCCTGTTTCCGGCCGCCATACCAGGCATGAGCCGCGCCAGGCTTCCATCCATAGAGAATCGGTTCATGCTTCCAATGGTAGTCCTGCCGGCCAAGGACAAGGCTGTTTTTTACCCATATCAAGCATTGCTTCATGAGGAACCCGGCATCTTTAAACGCTTTTCTGAAATTCAGGCCTTCCGAATCCGCATGGCACACATAGATCGGACCACCCTCTTTCAGCGCCGTATACATGGCAACAAAGGCATCATAGAGGAACTGATAAAAAGCCGAATCTTCCATGTTGTCGTTTTTGATTTTCTTTCCATTGCTGCCTTCGTAATCGACGTTATACGGTGGATCGGTAAAAATCATATCGGCTTGTTTGCCGCCCATGAGCCGTAGGACATCATCAATGTTGGTCGAATCACCACACATAAGCCGATGGCGACCAAGCAACCACACATCGCCAGGCTTGGTGATCGGTTCCTCGACTTCTTCGGCCGCTTTATCCGGGTCGAAATTGTCTTCTTTGACCTCGGTTTCTTCTTCGACATAGAACTGTGTCATGAGGTCCTCAATTTCTTCTTCATCGAAACCGGTGATTGTTATATCGAACGCACCGGTATCGAGTTCTTCGAGCAATTCTTTGAGTTTAAAATTATCCCAATCGCCCTCAATTTTATTAAGAGCGACATTTAGTGCTTTCTCTTTTTCCGGATCCAGGTCAACCACCGAAACCGGCACTTCGGACCATCCCAGGTCTTGAAGAACCTTCAATCGCTGATGGCCACCAACCACATATCCGGTCCGTTCGTTAAACACAATCGGCTCCACCAGGCCGAATTCTTGAATGGACCGTTTCAGCTTTTCATAATCCGGATCGCCAGGCTGAAGGTCCAAGCGCGGATTGTACGGCGCTGGCTTCAAATCGGTAATTTTTTTATTTTCAACACGAAGATTCATGGCAACATTAACACCTCTATTAACAATAAAAATAACATTAACATTAACATAAAAATAAAACCCACCCGAAAAATTCCGGGTGGTAACTCCATTGATGGGGTAGGTGTTGCCTACTAGCATAATAACATTTTATAGAATTAAAAAAATGCAAGAAAACTGCAAAAAAACTGCAAGAAAACTGCAAAGGCAAGAAAAAGAGAGCCGATCGCTCTCATTTTAGCAACTGCAAGACACCGTTCAGACTGATCGTGAGCTTTTGAAGGACCTCGTTTCTCACATTGAAAACAGAGCGCTCCGAGTACCCAAGGACATCGGCCGCGTATTTCATCGATTTACCATCGAAATAGCGAATTCCAACGAATTTCTTCTCTTCCTCGTTCAACGATTCCAGCGACTGCTCGATGCAATTCACGATTAATTCATATTCCTGGATTTTTTCGTAAATGTCGAGCGCGCGTTTCGATTCAATCCGATCGATCGCGTACTTTTCCGTGGTGGATCGAATCGAGAAGGTACCGGTTGTCCCTTCCACGATTTCATAGTTTGCGACGCATCCTGGCATAATGTAATCGAGTTGTTTTTTGAGATTGACGATCCCGGATTTGTAATACCGATAATGCCGTAGGAGCCGCTCTACCTCCAGGAACCGCCGATCGCTGCGTGTTTTCTTTTTCGCTTTGGTTTTCATACCGGTCACCTTCCCCTTTCGATTTTTTAAAGCATATGACGATATTTGATGTTCATCTGCGCGTATTGCTCCATGAGTTTGGCACGCGCCACTGTATGGAACCGGTTCATGAACCGTTCCTGGCGCTTCGGACCGAAACCAAACTCTTTATGGAGCGTCTCCAGCGCGATTTGCTCCCAAAGCGCAAGAGCATCGTCGATTTCGCGTTTGCATTGTCCAAGTGTGATTCTTATCCGTTTAGCCATAGAGCAACACCTCACCGTAAGAATTTAGGATTGTATGGTTTGAATTTGTTTTCTCCAGGCTTGCAGACTTCAAGCGATTGAACCATGTCGGGAGAACAACCAACTCGCCGCAGATTGGCGATGACTTCCTCCTTGCTTTTGGCCCACATGGTATAGCCCTTTTCTTTGCCAAATTCGAAGTATTTCACGCGCACGAACATGAATATCCGCCTCCGATACGTATTCGTCCCGGATAATTTCGCGTTGCCATTTCAGCTGTTCCATGTTATCATCCCCTTATTTTGGGTATTACTTCGCCACCAAATCGTGTGCAGTCATAACCGCAACGAGTCGCGCATTTTTTGAATAACGGACAATACCACCAACAACACATAAGAGCGTCCTCTTCTTTCATCCATTCCGGCCGGTCGTCGTGAATAGATACAAACACATGCATATCATTTCTCCAGGCATTTCAGATAATCGATCGGGATTCCCCGGCTCGATTTCACCAGGTCGCAATGCTCCACAAACCATTCATAAGGGATCGACTTCCGGCCGCCTTGTTTTGATTGTTCCCACCATTTCTCTGCATCCGAAAAACGAAGGAGATACACTTCATGCTTCTTTGCGAATTCCACCAGGAAAAAGGTGATCGCTCCCTGGTCACGCCAGGATTTCAAAAAAGCCATTTGATGTTCCTCGATGTTATCAAGAGGGAAACGGGTACGTTCCCTCGTCGATTTCGCATCGAAGGCAATCATGCGACCATGAGCAATCCCAATGAAGTCCACCATTCCCTTTTTTTCCGGGAACGCGCTGATGATGCGCTTTCCTTGCCGAATCACCTTCCAAGGAGTTGGTACTTTTTCAATGTGAGCAATCCCCTTCATCCTGTAACAGCGATTCGTGTATTCGACTAAATGCTCGAATGTCATGCCGCGATTTGCTGGACTGATGGCCACAATACCACCTCGATAACATTAAAATTATTGTTAACATTAACATTAATTTTCGTTACAAACGATTGGCGATTTCATAAATCACATTTACAGTAACGCTATTTCCTGCTTGTTTATAAAGCTGCGAATCGGAATTAACCGCCGCCGCTTTATCAAATGCCCAATCCGGGAAGCCTTGCAACCTCCAACATTCTCGCGGTGTTAAACGTCTAATACGATAATCTTGTAAAACCCCTGCACGTTCTTGGTTGCTGTATATCCCTTTGTAATAATTTGCATCTAAACAGTTGGCAACTTCTTTCTTTCGTACCTCATGTTGAGTAACACTTAATAACACACCATGCCTATCTTGCGCTGTTAAGGTAAACATCGGTTCTCTTGGTTCTTTCATTCTTCTTCCGTTTTGCCGTTTTTCTTCTCTGTCGGGAGTAAGAACAGGTATAGCGTAGAGTCCTGTTTTTGCTCCCCAGCCTCCACTTTGCGCAGATAGAGTGACACTTAATCCATTTGGATCAAAAACTCTCATTGCTTGTTTGCCACCTATCAGTGGCTTAAGTTCCGTAGTAACTTCTCCGTCTTCTCTTGTGATAGGAAATACTTTTCGGGTACTTGCTCTTCTAAGATGTCCGATAATGAACACCCTTTCCCTGTTTTGTGGGACTCCGAAATCTTTGCTGTTAAGCACTTGCCATTCCGCATCATACCCCAATTCATCCAGCGTAAGGAGGATGGTTTCAAACGTTCGCCCTTGGTCGTGAGATAATAAGCCTTTGACGTTTTCAAGGAATAAATAACGTGGTTTGATTTCTTTGGCGAATCTAGCAATTTCGAAGAACAAAGTTCCTCTAGTGTCTTCGAAACCCAATCGCTTTCCTGCGACGCTAAAGGCTTGGCAGGGGAAGCCACCACAGATAACATCGACTTTTCCTCTAAATAATCGTAAATCGTCGTCTGATACAGTTCGTATGTCATGCGCCGTCCACTCTCCTTTTGTGTCAAATATCGCTTCATATGACTTCCTAGCGAACTTGTCTATCTCTACATACCCAACACATTCATGACCGGCCATTTCCATTCCCATTCGAAAACCGCCAATCCCAGCGAACAAGTCAAGGAACTTCATAATGCACCCCTTTCTAGCTGAACAACCCCCACCGATAACGTTAAAATTATCGTTAACATTAATTTAGGCCTTAACATTTTTGTTAACTTTCCAAGGTTCCGCCACTGATAACATCTGATAACCGCGAGCTTTCCAAGAAAGCATCCGCCACCAGGAACTTGTTCGAACTTCCTGGTGCGTTTTCGGATGCCGCAGACAATACCACTTTTCATTTTTGGTCATTTTCGCAACCTCCCCATCAGATCGCTGAAAAAGAACGTGAGATGTTCATCGGACCAATCATTGAAGTGTGATGGTTTCAATCCTGTTAATTCGCATATTCGAGCGATAAGCCGCTGCCGTTCTTGATTCATCGTGTTTGACATCAATACCCCACCTCTTGTCGTTCGTGATTGACCTCGTTCTTTTTGTTGTACGCCGCCTCGATTTCAGACCAACTGAATCCCAGGAGTTCACCAAGGCCAAGGAAAAGATTAAATGCGATATACCACTGCATCGGCCCCTCCATGATGTAGACATGGCGTTTCAACGCCCGGAATTGTTTCCGGATGTCATCGTAGTGATGCGGTAACGGTTCGAATTCGCGTGGGATTTCGAATGCCAATCCCAGGCTTAAGAAGAAATGCAATCCGTCGACATATTCCATCAACGCCGCTTCACGCCGCATATTTCGGTCTGCACTCCAAAACTTGAAGTACCGGACTTCGTTCTGTAATTCCGCGATTTCCACATCGAGCGCATCCACCAAATACGGAACGAGATCCATATCCATCGGGATGTTTTGTTTGCGCCGAATGTGATGATCCAGCGCCTCCTGCATGTCAAAGAGATCCCCTAGACTTAAGCCATTTCTCACTCAAATATCCCCCTTTTTATAGAGTCCGAAAATTACGATTCAGACGACGGATAAGGTATTCATCCAACGAATCAATGACGAGCTTTTCTTCGGTAGTGAATCGCGTTAAACAATCCGGGCATTCCCGTCTGCGCTTCACCTTATCTCGCTTTTCACGAACATCCAATACCTTTGTCCGACTGCCACAGATTGGACAACGCATCACTCCCACCTCCAAACCGTTTTCACAATCCCTTCTCTTCTAGAGATGATCGCGGCATCAAAACCACTGTAAAAATCGTTCGGCGTATAAAAACGACTGACCGCTTCACGTTCCTCCTCTTCCGTGTAACAAATCGTCTTGGAAACGTACTCCCCGTTCTGTTGCCAAAAAATAATGGAGAACGGCGCAGGACCGTCGAACCCGACGAATTCAATCAAGGTTTCCACCTCCCATTTTTTATCTGGCTAATCGATAGTTTAATAGTTTCCGGTCACCGACGATTTCAACGATATAATCTCGGCACATTTCGATAATCCGAGAGCCGAGCGCTTCGTCGATCTCCAGGAGATCATCCTCCAGGCATTCCGACGAAACCATAATCGGCTTGTGGTTGAGATAACGATAGTTAATGACCGAATACATGGTTTTAATTTCAAATTCCGTCGCGCCGCGTTTGAACAAATCATCGATAAACAAGACCTCAACTGATTTCATTCGATCGCATTTTTGTTCCAAGCTCTCAAGATCGTCTTTGATTTCGTCGAATCCTTCCCGGTATGGAAAATAGAGAACCTCAACTTGATTTCTGATCAAATTATTGGCCACCGCCGTCAATAAATGTGTTTTCCCTGCCCCAGGATTGCCTAGGAGCGCGATAGAGTTCCTCCGGCTATGTTTGATACCCGGAAACGATTTAACGTATTTTACAGCGCATTTAAACGCGTCCTGGACGATCTGTGGACGGTGGTCAAGTGAGAAGTTTGAGAAGTTCAAGCCACGAAACGCTTCAGTGATCTCGGACGCTTTAAAGATTCGTTCAATTTTCCGCTGCACAATGCATTCACAAACGCGTGCAGTGCTGTTATCGACAAAGATAATCCCTAAATCTCGACACTTTTCGCATTTATAGGAGTCCTTCGAGGGAGAGGTCGACGTCATCCCATTTTCCTGGTTCATAATGCGAAATTCTTTTGCCTTCTTCTGAAGATCGGCCATCACTTCCGCGATGCTGGTGAACCGAGCCACTGACAACACCCCCGCGTTTTTGTTTCGTTTGTTTTTCAAGTTCATGCTGCCTGTCCAAGCGAGCTACATCTTCTAACGTTTGAACCTTTTGTATTTCCCAATTAGCAAGGATTCGATCGATGTATTTGATTCTCCGGACATTTTGTTCAAGCGCTTTTCTCATGGCGCAGAGAACAATTTCTTCCGGGAAACGATCCAACCAGTAATTAAGGATTTCAATATCGACAGAAGAAAGCGTCGGCTGAAAGTTTTCTTCATAAAACCTGAAAGCATTAAGGTCGTTTTCTTTTGGGCGGTCCTTATCATCATCATCATTATTAGTATTTTTATAATTAGTATTATTATTATTTAGTAGTGTCGGATTTTCCGGATACGGATTTTCCGGATACGGATTTTCAGTATACGGTGGAACCGTATCCGGATTTTCAGTACGCGGTGATTGCTTCACCTCATGAACGATATATTCCACTTTTTCAAATTTGCCCCCGTCCCGGTTTTCAACGCGAGTAACATAGCCAGCTTCGATTAACTCTTTCATAATCCGGTATGTCGCATCTCGGCCGTTCTTGCTGCGATTTTTAAGGTCTTTCATGTTGAACTCCCAATCGTTCGGCAACGAGAGCATATAAGCGAGCAATCCTTTTGCCTCCCAAGATAGTTCACGATCGTGAAGGAATCCCTTATCTAGCACCACATAGTTTTCTTTTTTTTCGATGCGATATATCGTCAAAAGGAACACCTCCAGGTTAACCAGGGAGAATTAATCCCCCTGGCCGTTTGCTTTTTGTTGCTCCATTTCCACCGGTTCCGCTTCGATTACTTCCCCTTCCAGGTATTCCGACTCCATATCAATGAAATCATCGACGCGTTCCGGTTCTTCGGTGATGTCTTTACGCACCGTTTCATCGAATGAAATGTTCCGCTGAACTTCGATGGAGATCGGCAAATATTTAATGAGCTGACGAATGACCGTTTTCTTGGCCATCGCTTCGTATTCTTCTTTCCAAGGACCTTTGTCTTTTGCCTTGGAGTGTTTATCGCGAATTCGGTTAATTTCCTCCACCGACATCACATGGAACGCATGGCCGCCATCTTTGAACTTGGCATACGCATAAAACCCGATGAGCTTCCCACGATCACCAAACAGCAATGGTTTGTGGCGCAATTTTTCATCGAGTCCGTATTCAAACTCGAATTCGTCGTTTTCATACACCGCCTCGGCTTTGATGCTTTCAACTTCCCCGGAACGACGGACCAAGTCAATTAAACCTTTGTAGCCGATAACAAACTGTACTTCTTTTGTTCCGCGTTTTTTATTTTCAAAAGGAATCAAATAACAATGTCCAAGAAGTCCAGGCTCCAATCCGAGTTGAGCTGCTTGCATGATAGCTCCCATCAAACTTTTAATTTCGCAGGATAGAAGCGTTGGATTTTGGCGCATTTCAGTAAGAGCAATACGAATAAGTCGGTCAGCATCCATATGTTTTGGTAGCGCCCGTTCGAATTCCGGCTTCATTTTTTGAAGTAGATCGGCGACGGTGACTTTGTCGCCGTTTTGTTTTTTGGCCACCTGGCCGTTTCCGTTCGCTTTCGCTGCCAATTGGTTTTTCAGTTTCTCCGCTTGAGTCATTGTGATACCGCCTTTCTCGATTTGTTTTTAGAGATGCTGAAACGTCGATACGTCGACGCTTGGACGTATTGACGATACAAATCCGGGTGTTCTTTCGCGAATCGTTTAGAATCAAACCTGTTCGAGTTCACTACCGACCATTTCACCGTGTAATCATTGGTATAGCCGCGTTCATATTCGCCTAACATTGCTTTGATTTTGTTTTCAATTTCGGCCTTTTTCGCTTCGTACTTCTTGATTTCCGCATTCACCGATTCCAGCTTGTCAATGAGCGAATCCACTTCATCCGGTAATTCCGCCGCATCATCGATAACCGATTCAGCCGGATACAAGAGATTCAACAAGTTTGTACTTGAATCAGATCCGTCCACTTCCGGTGGCCGTTTTTCGATGACGCGCTGCCAAAAATCCGTCTCAATTTCAATCAAGTAATTGATGATTTCTTCGTCACGTTCGATGACATCCCAACGAAACTTATTGCCGCCGATTAAGACCGCGATGTACCATTTAGAGCGACCGGTAACAGCCATGTAGTGCTGGCATTGGATGAAATATTGATCCGGAATCTTTTCGCCTTCCACCCATTCATTCTTGAGGTATTCGCTCGCCGTTTTACATTCCAGGCCGGCATCTTCTCCAACAATGAGCCGGTCTACATTCGCGAGCATGAATGGATACTCCGGATGTTGCAGGATCGCGTTCCGTTTTCGGATTTTCTTCCCTGTGCGTCTCGCGAATTCTTTTGCAACGATATCTTCCAGGACATGACCGAAATATGCCGCTTCGCTTTGTTCTGATTCCACTTTGATGTCCTCGACCTTTTCGTAATACACTTGAACCGGACTTTTATATTTGTTAAGGCCGGCAATGGCGGCCGCATCCGAGCCGCCGATGCCTTTCTGACGTAACCGCAACCATTCAAGATGATCCATGTTCGCCGTCTCTGCCAGGATGATCGGATTCATAGGATCACCTCCTCGTAGTCCACGACTTCCAACAAGTATTCACCAAGGCAATGGGTATCGCAGAAAAGTTCACCTTCATATCGAATCACTTCATAGCCTTTGAAGATTCCAGCGTGACAATGTGCGCATTCACCAATCATCGGAATTGATTGTGGATCGCGTAAACCATACGCAAAACGGTCAAGATTCATATCGAATACCTCCCAAAAAAAATATTTGTATCGGAAGGACCGATGAGATAGAATAGAGATAGGAACATTTTTCATCGGTCCTTTTTTAACGGTTCTCTGGCGCAAGAGAGCCGTTTTTATTTTTTCTTTCTTTCCATTGGCGATAGGCCTCGTTTTCTAGCAACCAAAAACGCTCTTCTTTCGACATTTGGAGCCATTCACGAACCAGGAACTTCATGAAATCAACTCCTTCAACTGCAAGCGCGAATTTCTTAATTCATAGAGCTTTTCCCGAACCAGGCTCGCGCCCTGGCGATCGCCTGCAGATTCTAGAACCTCAACAAAACCCGATAGAAAAATTTCATCTTTCAGCATCTGCATATATCGCTTTTTGAGGAACTTTTTATCACGAACCGAGTTCATCAGATCACCTCCTTTCCTGTTTCTTCTTGTCTCGTTTCGCGAACATCATGGTAAAAGAAATAACCAATCGGGAAATCTAAAATTTCCGCGATGCGAATCGCGTGTTCTTTTCTTGGGAATCGGCGTCCATGTTCGTATCCGTAGTAAGTATTCACGCTGATCCCAGCCATTTCCGCGACTTCCCGACCGGTAAGACCTCGTTCATGCCGTAGTTTAATCAGCCATTCCCGTTTTTTTGTTGTCATCTTTTAACCCCCTTTTACGTCGCGTTTTGAATAAACTTCGTACTTTTATTATAACGCGAAACGCGAACTTTTCAAGTAAAAAATGCCTTTTTTTAAAAAATTTTTTCGTTTGTTTGTTCGCTATGAGCATTATTTGTGTTGCTCAACGCGAATAATATGCTTATAGTATGTAAGAGGATGAGAGAAATAAAGAAAAATATAAAAATAAAAAGTTAAAAAATAAAAAATAGAAGCAGAAAGGTGGTGACTCCATTGATCGGGAAACGGCTGCGTGAGGTCCGTAAAAAACGCGGCCTTACACTTCAAGAGATAGCCGATAAATTAGGTGTTGCCAGAAGTACATACGCTGGATATGAGAGCGACTATAGACAACCGCCTCTAGAAATATTGGTGCAAATAGCTGATATTCTAAAAACCAGCACCGATTATTTGTTAGGTTTAACCGACAATCCATATCCGAAAGAGCCGACGCGAAACGCAAAAGAGCTATTAAAAGAAAACGATCTTCATTGGGATGGTGTACCATTAACAGATGAGGAATTAAAACCTTTACGCGACTTATTAGAATTGGTTGTTCGGGATCGACTCCCAAAGATCATCCAGGACGAAAAAGAGAAAGAAAAAAATAAAAGCGAGCATGCTTAAGTAGCCACTCGCTTCTTTTCTTTGTTTTCCGATCGCATTTGAAAATATCTTATGAGCCTGTCGCGTTCGGTTTTTGTAATCAGCTTGTACAGGAATAACAAATTCAAGAGATTTCGGACATTCGCTGGATCGTAATCGCGTGCTTCACAATATGGGTAGGGGAAATTATTGTGGAGCACTTCTAATAATTCGAGGATTGCATCCTTGTGTTGCCTTTCGCAAGCCTCCATCGTTTTCTTTTCCAAAACATATTCTTCCTCATTACATAGATCCATCGAAAGGCCCCCTTTTTTCTTTTTTCCACAAACATGTGTTCTTATTTGATTGTACCATAGCGTAAAAGGGAAAGTGTAGATAAAATATAGAAATTTCATTAAAAAAAACCACATCTGATAGAGATGTGGTACTAGAGAGTAGAGCCTATTTATAACTTATTTTTTATTTTCGGCGAAAAATCCGCTGCCAAGTAAATAATTTCTTATTTCCTTTGGATTACCGTTAAAAGCGCTTGTTACACCCCATTCTTTGTCTACCGGAGTACCATTTATATGATGGTCCAGATCATGAAAAATACGATGAACATAACGCATCGCCATAGAGTCCTCGTATCGGTATGCCACTCCCAGGAGAACCG
This sequence comes from Corallococcus sp. AB032C, assembly GCF_003668935.1. Classification (NCBI taxonomy): domain Bacteria; kingdom Pseudomonadati; phylum Myxococcota; class Myxococcia; order Myxococcales; family Myxococcaceae; genus Corallococcus; species Corallococcus sp. AB032C. The sequence goes on from NZ_RAWP01000102.1 coordinate 33,909, forward strand.
TCGCATTGTTGACGTCATTTTCAATTCTACTTGTGTTCGGTTCGAGTGTATCCCTAAACGATTGAATTTTTTCTTGCATTTCCGCGTATTTGAGATTGGACCAATCGATATGTTCCGCGTCGCCCCAACCAGTCAGATTATTATAGAATTCGTGCAGTTCAGCCAGGATTCGTTTCCCTTCTTCCTCTTTGCCAGGTTTGAATTTCACAGCGATCGAATAATCGCGAATATCCGGAACGCCGACAACCGAGTTCCCATCCCGTGCTTTAAGAACTTTATCCGGCTTTTCTTCCGTTTTCACTTCCGGCTTTTTCTCCTGGACTTCTATAAGATTGGATTCCTTCGGTTTTTTCGCCTCTTCTGTTTTTGCTTCAGCAACCGAAGTCGAAGCCGGCTTGCTATCCAGGAAAAAGTAAGTACCTCCACCAATAACCAACGCTCCAGTAAGGACACCCGACAATAATAACATTTTCTTGTTCGTCATGTTTCAATCACCCTTTCATTTCAAATCATTTCAAATTATGCAAGCGCCATCAAGCGCTCGCTGAATTGAAACGATGAACAATCCGATCGACAACTGCGTGATAAAACATATCAAAGCTGATTCATAGTTTATTAATGCCATTTTACCAAACCTCCTGTTAAATTTGTAGCTTTCATATGGTAAAAGGTGTCTCCATGTTAGCTCTTTCTAACCATACCTACAACTAATTTTTTATGATAAAAATTTTGATAAAATTAATATTAACATTAATGTTAATTAAAGGCCGGATTGCTCCGGCCCGTCTTTTATTCTCCAGGGATCAATTTAACTTTGATTTTCTGGCCGATCATTTGTCCGTTTTCGATTTCTTAGCCGTGTTCTTCAACATAAGCCACGAATTCATGGAATTCTTTTATGCCGTTCACATAAGTCCAGCCCTTTTTTAATAAGGATTTCAGTTTCTTTTCCATTTTTCATTTCCCCTTTCAATTTGTTATTCCCCTTTACAGTTCCCATGTTAACTCTAAATAACGCGAAACGCAACATTTTTATTAAAAAAATTCGCGAAAAGCGAAACTAAATGGAGAAATTTTTAATCACCCTATGTATAAATTATGTATATACACTTTAGAGAGGAATGGTGGTATAATGAAATCAAACGAAGAAAAAGGAGTGATTGGTGTGGCGACAAAGGTGCAAAAATGGGGAAATAGCCTTGCGATCCGTATTCCAAGCGTGATCGCGGAACAAATCGCGATTCGCCAAGGTTCGGAAATGGAGATGATTGTGGAGAACCAAGCAATCAAATTAATACCGAAAAAGAAAAAGCCGACGCTAGAAGAACTCCTGGCTAAAATAACGCCGGAAAATCGACATGTTGAAATTGATTTCGGAGTAGAAGGGAATGAATTGTTGTAATGCAAGCACCGGATCGCGGGGATCTTGTTTATGTCAATTTCAACCCCCAGGCAGGACATGAACAAGCAGGAACACGCCCAGGAATTGTTCTATCACCAAAACCATTTAATCAATTAACAGGATTCGCAGTAGTATGCCCGATCACCAGGCAACAAAAAGGATATCCATTCGAAGTGGCCCTGCCTCCCGGTTTGGCCGTAGAAGGCGTTATTTTAACCGACCAGGTTAAAAGTTTAGATTGGCGTGCGCGTCGATTCCAAATCGTAGGACAAGCTCCAAGTGAAGTCGTTTCGTATTGTCTGGACCTGATTCATACCTTTTTGTCATGATTGTATTGCCACAAAACGCGTTATTTAGTAATATAATAGACAAATAGAAAAGCCGGTGCTGCAACACCGACTTTCCGCAGGGAACCTCAATACCTTAATACCTTAATACCTTAATTGTGGAAGGTTTTTTATGCAATTTTTAATTTTGCCTTAATTATAACCGACAAACGGTATAAAAGGCAATACTTTGAGATTGGTATATTAAGGTTCCCTGCACAAAAAATTAATCTGTGGAGGGAAATTTTTATGCAAATAGCGTCAGCAGACTACAATGCATTAAAACACCTAAAAACATTTGAAAATAAAGAAGAAATCAATAATACCATACGCGCATTCCTATATCACTTTAAGCATAAACTTACCCCGGCCGCGATCGCCACACTTAAAATTGTTTCGCGATTCGCGGTAAAAATTCCAGGTGTTTGCTGGGCAAAAATCGGCACTATCGCCGAACTTGCAGGAAAAACAAGCCGAACCATTCATCGCGCGTTGAATCTATTAGAGGAAACCGGTATCGTCAAGCGAATTAAAACGATACGGAAAAACGGTGGATATGGCCACCCGATCATTATCATTCAACCGATGCCAGATCTTTCTTTACCGGACGATGTCACATCGGATGTCACATCGGAAATGTCACATCGCCAAGAGCCGACAACCGCAGACACACCAAGCGATCAACCGGCAAAAAACGACTCCGAAACTATGATTCTTAAAACTAAGTCTTTTAGAGAAAATAAAAATAATAATATATATATGCATAAATGCGAGATTGATAAAATCGAATTAGATTCAAATTTTGTCAGCAAAGAAGTTCCGAAAGAGTTTGTCGAAAGAGTAAAAATCGCCTTTACCCAAGCAATCGATATCGAGCGTTTATGGCATTCAACGAAAGTGGCGTTTAAAAAAGTATGGGGACCTTGCCGGATCGATGAAGAAAGCATGGAGCTAGTGTTTGAAGCATGGAGAAAAGCCGTTAAAAAGTACAAGCAAAGAAAAATCGAATTCAACAAAATCCCAGGATACTACTACGGAACGCTTCATGGAATGGTATACGATCAACGCATGAGCATTTACAAAAAACCGCAACTGCCGGATTTGTTTTATGACTTTATCGGTGAAGAAGATGATGGGGGATGTTATTCATGGGCAGAGTGATCGCTGTAAGCACCAATAAAGGTGGAGTTTTAAAAACGAGCATTACTACAAATTTGGCCGGCGTGTATGCGCTCCAGGGAAATA
>NZ_RAWP01000103.1:0-36207 GCF_003668935.1 Corallococcus sp. AB032C
ATGTTCCACCGCCTCAAGCGCTTCCGCGCCGTGGCCACCCGCTACGAGAAGACCGCCACCAACTACCTGGCGGTCCTCCACCTGGCCTGCATGATGCTTTGGCTTAATTAGGGACACCCCCTAGCGCCGGCCGGGAGGCACTGACCACCCTAACAGAGCGCCCGGATGAGGCGCCCGCATTTTCGCCGCCCGTGTGCGCGGCCTGTCCACCGGGAGACCTCCCCAGGGGGCAGGAGGCGTCTCCGGAGCTTGGGGGGAGCCTGGGGAGGCCCTTCAGCGGATGCGCACGCGGAAGGGCATCATGGCCTTCAGGCCGGGGCGCAGGAGCTCGGGCGAGCCCAGCCCCACCTCCCGGGCGAGCACGGCCAGTGCCTCCGGCGGGCGCTCTGGCAGTGCGGGCAGCAGCAGCCCCGCCAGCGCGTGCACGCCGGGCTCCCCACCCAGCCCGGAGAGGAAGCCGCGCGCGTCCCCCATGACGTCCAGGTCCAGCTCCTCCGAAGCGGGCACCTTCGCGCGCTTGCGCGCCGACGCGACGGCCTCCGGCATGCCGCCCAGCCCGTCCACCAGCCCCCGGGCGAGCGCGTCCTTCCCGCTCCACACCCGGCCGCGGGCCACGGCGTCCACCTTCGCCTTGTCCATCTTCCGGTTGCGGGCGACCTCCGTGATGAACGTGTCGTAGGAGTCGTCCACCCAGGTCTGCACCGCGGCCTGCTGCTCGGGCGTCCACGGCTTCCACCACTCCAGCAGGTCCGCCATGTCGCCGCGCTTGAGCGTCTCCTGGTTCACCCCCAGCTTCGCGCCCAGGCCCTCCAGCGCGGGCTTCGGATAGAAGACGCCGATGCTGCCCGTCAGCGTGGTGGGCTCCGCGAGCACCTCGTCCGCGGCCACCGCCGCGTAGTAGCCGCCGGAGGCCGCCGCGTCGCCCATGGAGGCGATGACGGGCTTGTGCTTCTTCGCCTCCAGCACCGCGCGGTACATCAGGTCCGACGCCAGCACGTCGCCGCCGCCGGAGTCCACGCGCAGGATGATGGCCACCACGGACGGATCCTCCTGGGCCTCCTGCAGCGCGCGCACCACCGTCTCCGCGCCCGCCACCTGCGCGAAGCCCAGCGGGTCCTCACGGCTGCGTCCGCCGGTGATGTCGCCCAGCACCGGCACCACCGCGATGCGGCGGCGCAGGCCCCAGCGGTCCTCGCGCTCTTCGCGCGGCGAGTACGTCGGGTGGAAGCGCATGCCCGGGAACCACTCCGCCACGCGCGCGTCCAGCTCCGTCGCGGACACCACGCCGTCCAGCAGGCCCGCCGCCTGCGCCCGCTTCGAGGACAGGATGCCCTGGGCCCACGCGGCGCGCAGCTTCTCCGGGGGCAGCTTGCGCCCGGCCTCCACGGCCTTCTCGTAGTGCGTCACCTGGGAGTCCAGGTACGCGTCCAGCGTCTCGCGCTCCGCGGGGCTCATGTCGGAGCGGGTGAACTGCTCCATCGCCGTCTTGTACTCACCCACGCGCGCCACGTCCCACGTCACGCCCAGCTTCTCCATGGTGCCGCCCAGCGACGTCACCGTGGCGGACAGGCCGTTGATGGGCAACGACGCCTCCGTCAGCGCGTAGACGCTGTCCGCCGCGGACGCCACCAGGTAGCCGCGGTCATCCCCGGACAGCATCACCACCACGACCTTCTTGCCCGCCTCGCGCAGCTTGAGCAGCGACTGGCGCAGCTCCTCCGCCGTGCCCCAGCCCACGCCGGGCAGGCCCTCCATCTTCACCACCACGCCCTTGAGCCGCTCATCGCGCGTGGCCAGGTCCAGGTACTTCATCAGGCGCAGGTACGGGTCCGCCTCGCTCACGCCCAGGATGGCCAGCGCGGGGCTCACGCCACCAGCCAGCATGTCGTCCAAATCCAGCAGCGCCACCACGCCGCCGCCGCCGTGCAGGGAGCGGTAGCGCTCCGAGGACAGGCGCACCTGCAGCACGTGGTCCAGGCCGTTGCCCGCGCCGCCCGCCGCGTACGTCAGGCCCGCGTGGCCCAGGTCCACCGTGGCCGCCAACTGGAGCGCCAGGGGAATGCCGCTGACGAAGCCGTGGGACAGGCCGCCGCCCAGCCTCAGGCCGCGCACCACCTCCGCCTGGAGCGTGTACGTGGCCAGGCCCTCCCGGAAGCCTCCCTCCGCGAAGAGCCAGTCCACGCCCAGTGTGTAGCGCTCACCCAGCGGGCGCAGGCCCAGGCCGAAGTTGTAGCGGCGCTGCAGCTTGAGGCCGTCCTGCTCCGGGGCGTTCAGGTCCTTGGCCACCGCGGCCAGTGACAGGAAGCGGAAGGGGCGCGCGGTGAGGCCCACGTCCCAGCTCGTCAGTCCGCTGATGCGGTGGTCATCCGAGCTGCTGAAGTCGTGCAGCGCGGCGCCCAGCTGCAGCGTGCGAGGCCCCAGCGACAGGCCGAAGGACGTCTTGCGGTAGTCCGGCGCGTTCTCGCCGCGGATCCACTCCAGGGAGAAGCCCGCGCCCAGGCCCAGCAGGCGCGCGCCCAGGAACACGGCGTCTCCCACGGAGTCGGACTGGAGGTTTCGCTCGTGGAGGTAGAAGAGCTGCCCCGCGTCCTGGAACCCCAGGCCGGCGGGGTTGAGGGACAGGGCGGGCGCTTCGTCGATGAGCGCCGCGTTGGTGGGCGGCAGGGTGATGCCCAGGGGCGGGACGGGGGCGCGGTCGACGGCGCCCGTCTGGGCAATCGCGAGGCTGGGGAGGAGGGCGAGCAGCGGCAGGTGGCGCATACGGACCGGGACTCTAGGTGCGAGCCGTCCCGGGACAAGCGCCGCGTGTCACCAGTCCTCGGTACCCGACACGTCGTCCAGCGGATCATCCCCGGAGTGCTTCTTGACGGACTGTCGGGAGTTGCCTCCGCGGTCCTCCGAACCCCAGTCCTCCGCGCCGCTGCGGTTGTCCAGCGGGTCGCGCTTCTTCTGGACCTGTTCGCCCTCGCTGTTGATGAGCTGGTTGGCGATGCGCTCCATCTCCGACTTGAGCTGTCCGTACTCGTCGCCCTGGAGCACCAGCTTGCGCGAGCCCAGGCGCTTGCCGCTCTTCACGTCGAAGAGGCCCACGGCGAGCTCCGTGCCCCGCTCCGGGATGACGCGCACGGTGCCCACCATCGCCCGGTCCAGGCTCAGCGACTTGCCCAGCGAGACGATGGCGTTGGCTGGCTTGTCGCTGGGGCGGGACACGTCCGGAATCACCTTGTCCAGCTGCGCGTCGTAGGCCTTGTAGGTGGCCGTGGGCGCCAGCGAGGCGACGACGTCCACGTCGTCCGGCGTCACCTCCGCGATCTGCCCGAACTGACGGAAGCCCGGCCGCTCCATGCGCACCAGGTGCTTGCCCACCGGCAGCGTGGGCAGCGTCAGCGGCGTGTAGCCCACCGGCTCGCCGTCCACGTACACACGGGCGCCCGCGGGCCGGGACTTGAAGGTGGCGCTGCCGCGCAGCTGAGAGGGCCGGCTGGTGGCCACCTGCACGCGCAGGCTGATGAAATCCCGGCTGAAGCGCTTGGGGTTCAGCTCGAACGTGGGGTTGAGCGCCATCAGGTCGATGAGCAGCAGCTTCGCCTCCTCCACGTCGCCCCGCAGCTGGAGGATGGCGCCGTGCAGCGCCAGCGAGTCGCACAGCGGGAAGCAGGACGTCATGGCAGCGACGGAGCCGTCCAGCTCCTTGAGGGTGGCGCGCACCTTGCGCTCCGCGTCCTCGTACTCGCGCGCCTCGAAGGCCTTGACGCTCTCCTCGTAGCCCTTCTTCGCGCGCTGGAAGGACGCCTGCGCGGACGGGTCGTCCGGCAGACCGAAGAGGTCGCGCGGCTTGCGCACGGAGTAGCTGGGGAAGTTGCCGAGCGCGTCGTTCAGGTAGCTCTCCATCTGCACCCCCGAGGACTCGGACGACGGGTCCATGGGGATGAGCAGCGCGGAGATGCGGCCCGCCGGTGGCGAGGATGACAGCGCCAGGGCGGGCAGCAGCACGAGCGCGAGCGGAAGGGCTTTCATGAGGAGTCCTGTGCGCTTGACGCCCGGGCTAGAAGGAAATTCCACCGGGCAGACCGTTCACCGGGTTGAAGCCGGGGCCGCGGTCCGTGGTGGCCACGTACACCACGCCCGCCGTCACGGCCGCCACGCCCGCCGCCGCCGCCCAGAACCAGGGCTTGCGCAGCACGGAGTCGCTGGACACGAGCGGCTCCTTCGACGCGTCCTCGCGGCCCTGGGGCAGCGCGGCGCCGGTGAGGAAGGTGTGCACCTGGTCCGCGGCGAAGTCCGCGCTGCCCTTGCCGTCGCGCTTGCCGAAGTCCACCTCCACGCCGCGCAGGCGGTTCTTGGTGCGCACGTCCCACGCCTGCACCTCGCCGTGCAGCCGGCCCTTCTTGTCCTGGAACGTGGCCGCCAGCACCACGTAGCGCGCGTTGAGCCGCTCGGCGATGGCGCCCACTTCCGGCGGCGTGCCGTTCGCGTCGAAGGCGGCTTCGGTGCCGGCCTTCGTCGCCGCGTCACGCAGCGCGGACAGGCCCGGCGCGGAACCGAGCTTCGTCTTCAGCTCCGTGGGGGCGGACGGCTTCACCTCCACGTACGTCGCGAACGGGGCGTAGCCCGGCAGCACCACCTGCACGGGGTAGCGGCCCGGGGCCAGCTTCGCGCCGGACAGCGGCGTCGTGCCCACGTCGCGGCCGCGCACCAGCACGCGCGCGCCCTGCGGCTGGGTGTTCACCACCAGCGTGCCCTGCGGCTGCGCGTTCAGCTCGCTCTGCGCCTCCGAGAACACCCGCTGCACGTCCTGGCCGAAGAGGCCCGCGTCCGGGCGCAGCGACGGCTCCGCGAGGAGCGCGTTCGTGAAGGCCGCCTTCGCGCCCGCCACGTCGCCGTTGAGCAGCTGGGACGCGCCCTGGAAGAGGTACGTCTCACCCAGCTTCTCCGGGCGCAGGTCGCCGGGGCGCTGCACGTAGGCTTCCGCGGCCGCCTTGAACTTCGCCGCGGCGGCGTCCGGGTCCAGGTTGTCGTACGCCGCGCGGCCCTCGTCGAAGAGGGCGTCAGCCCGGGGGTTGCCCTGGGGCTCCGGGGGCGGGAAGGCGGTGGCCAGGTCCACGAACTGGACGTCGCCCGCGCTGCCCAGCCGCCGGGTGAGCGTGTCCTCCAGCTTCGCCGCGGAGTCCGTCGCGGCCGACTGGCGGGCCACGCCAAAGATGGCCACCGCGTTGGACTGCGCCGCGCGCGCCGGAGCCGGAACGTCCGCCAGCTTCTTCGGGGCGGCGGGCGTGGCCGGAGCGACGGGCGCCGGGGCGGCCGCCCTGGGCGCGACGGGCACGTCCGAGTCGGGAGCCGGTTCATCCGGAGGCGTGAAGGTGTCCTCGGGCGCTGCCGCGGGGACCTTCTTCGTGGCGGCGGGGCGCTTCTTCTTCGCGGCGGACTTCCGCTTGGTGGCGGCGTCGGCGGCGGGAGCGCTCAGCATGCAGGCGAGCGCGACAGTCAGGGCAAGGCGGGTGGTGTTCACGATTCGGCGGATGCTAGCCGACCAGCGGGGCGGAAGACCAATGCCTCCCCGGGACGGGTGAACCCGTCCCGGGTGTGCGGGGACTTCCACTTTCTCAGACGTCCAACTCCTGGACCTCGCCCGCCATCTCGGTGATGAACTTGTAACGCGCCGAGACGTCCTTCCCCATCAGGTCATTGATGATGCGGTCGGTCTCCAGCGCGTTGTCGATGGTGACGCGCAGGCTGATGCGGTTCTTCGCGTCGAGCGTCGTCGTCTTCAGCTCGTCGGCCGTCATCTCGCCCAGACCCTTGAAGCGCATGATGTTGGGCTTGGCGTTGCCCTTGGCCTTCTCGCGGATGATGCGGTCGCGGTCCGGCTCGTCCAGGGCCCAGTACGTCTCCTTGCCGATGTCCACCCGGTACAGCGGCGGCTGGGCGATGTGCACCGCGCCCGCCTCAATCAGGGGCCGCAGGTGCCGGTAGAAGAACGTGAGCAGCAGCGTGGCGATGTGGTGGCCGTCGCTGTCCGCGTCCATCAGCAGGAAGACGCGGCCATACCTGAGCTTCGTGATGTCGAAGTCGGACCCGATGCCGCAGCCCAGCGCGCTGACGATGTCCTGGAGCTCCTTGTTGGTGGCCACCTTGTCGGTGGACGCCTGCTCCGCGTTGAGCACCTTGCCGCGCAGGGGGAGGATGGCCTGGGTGCGCCGGTCGCGGCCCTGCTTGGCGGAGCCGCCTGCGGAGTCACCTTCCACGATGAACAGCTCGCTGGACGCGGGGTCCGTGGACGAGCAGTCCGCCAGCTTGCCGGGGAGGTTGAGCCGGTGGCTCACCGCGGACTTGCGGCTGATGGCGGCGGAGGCCGCGCGGGACGCCTCGCGCGCGCGGGCGGCCAGGATGATGCGCGCCAGCAGCGCTTCCGCGATGGACTTGTTGTCGTTGAGCCACTTCTCCAGCACCGGGCGGACGGCGCTGTCCACCTGCGCCGTCGTCTCCGGGTTGTTGAGGCGGCCCTTCGTCTGCCCCTGGAACTGGGGCTCCACCACGTACACGGAGAGGATGGCGGTGATGCCCTCGCGGATGTCCTCCGCGGTGAGCGACACGCCCTTGGGCGTCAGGCCGTGCGTCTCGATGTAGTTGCGCATCGCCTTGACGATGGCCGCCCTCAAGCCCGCCTCGTGCGTGCCGCCCAGGTTCGTGGGGATGCCGTTGACGTACGAGCGGATGTGCTCGTCCGTGGCCTCCGTCCACGCCAGCGCCACCTCCAGGCGGACCTCGTTGTCGCGCGAGAAGTAGAACGGCGTGCCGCCCACGGGGACGATGGGCTTCTGGCGCTCCGACACGACCTTGGTGAGGTACTCGGCGATGCCGCCGTCGTGCTTGAACGTCTCCGCAATGGCGGGCGTGGCCGTCTCGTCCTTCCAGACGACGGTCATCCCCTTGTGCAGGTAGCTCTTCGCCTCCAGGCGCTCGCGCACCAGGGCCGCGTCGAACTTCTGCTTCTCTCCGAAGATCTCCGCGTCCGGCTCGAAGGTGATGGACGTGCCGGTGCCGCGCGCCGGGCCCTCCACCTTGAGGGCGCTGGTCGCCTTGCCGCGCGCGTACGACTGCACGTGGCGCTTGCCGTCCTTCTTGATTTCGATGAGCAGCTTGCTGGAGAGCGCGTTCACCACGGAGCTGCCCACGCCGTGCAGACCGCCCGAGTGGATGTAGCTGCCCTGCTCGAACTTGCCGCCCGAGTGCAGCGTCGTGAGGATGACCTCCACGGCGGGCTTCTTGTGCTTGGGCATCATGTCCACGGGGATGCCGCGCCCGTTGTCCACGACGGTGATGGACTTGCCGCCCTTGTGCAGCGTGACCTCGACGGTGGTCGCGAAGCTGTTGATGACCTCGTCCACCGAGTTGTCGACGATCTCCCAGAGGAGGTGGTGGTAGCCCGTGCTGTCGGTACCACCGATGTACATGGCCGGGCGCTTGCGCACCGGCTCCAGGCCTTCCAGGACCTGGATGTCCGCGCCTGTGTAGCTTTCCTTCTTGGTCGCCATGGCCTTCCCGCTACTCCTTCTTCTCCGGCAGCGGCACGAAGGTGACGGGCTTCGCCACCTCCTTCACCGTGTCGCGCTTGGACATCTCGTGGCCCTTGCCGCCGCGGCCCGTCACGGAGAACTTCGCCGGTGACAGGTGCAGCTTGCGGCCCTTCTGCGTCTCGAACTCCAGCACGGCGTCCTTCTGACTGGCCGGCGCCGCGAGGAAGTCCACCACCTTGTCCCCGTCATCCACCTTGATGACCTGGACGCCCTTGCCGGGGCCCGCCAACTCGTTCACCTCCGCCACCTTGCAGACGAGGGCGTGGGTCTTCTCCGTGAGGACGGCGAGCAGGTCCTTGTCGCCCACCGGCTGCGTGCCGATGATCTCATCGCCCTCGCCCGTCTTCGCGTAGCGGCGGCCGGCGCGGGTGGACACTTCCAGGTGCGGCGCCAGGAGGAAGCGCAGGCCCAGACCCTGGCGCGTCACCGCCACCAGCTTCGCCGGCTGGCGCAGGCGGGCATCCTGGGACAGGGCGCCCACCACGCGCTCGCCGTCGTCGAACTTGAACAGCTTCTGCACCGGGTCGCCGTAGCCGGTGGAGGCCGGCACGTCGTTGAAGCGGGTGACGTAGGCGGTGCCGAAGTTGCTGAACAGCACCAGGTTCGCCTTCAGGCTGCCGGCGAGCACCGCCATCACCGCGTCACCTTCACGCAGGCGGGTGGTGGACGGGTCCTTCACCTCGCGCACGCGCTTGATCCACCCGTCGCGCGTAATCACGACGTGGGCGTCCTCGTCCGCGATGAACGCCTCCGCGGAGAACTCCATCTCCTCGGAGCCCGCGCCGCCAATGCGCGTGCGGCGCTTGTCGGTGTACGCGGCCTTGAGGCCGGTCAGCTCGTCGTGGATGACGGACCAGCGCTTCTTCACGTCCTTGAGGATGCCCTCGATGCGCTTGATCTCCGCGCGCTTCTCCTTGAGCTCCTTCTGGACGATGAGGATCTCCAGGCGGGCCAGCTTGTAGAGGCGCATCTCCAGGATGGAGTCCACCTGGATCTCATCCATCTTGAAGCGCGCCATCAGCTTCTGGGCGGCGTCCTGCTTGCCCTCCGACTGGCGGATGATCCGGATGATTTCATCCAGCGCGTCGTAGGCCTTCTCGAAGCCCTCGAGGATGTGGACGCGCCGCTTGAGCTCCGCCAGCTCGTGCTCGAAGCGCCTGGTGACGATCTCCAGGCGGAAGTCGAGGAAGTAGCGGAGGATGGACTTGAGGTCCAACCGCTTGGGCGTGCCGACGTCCGGGTTGTCCGACGGCACGAGGCACGTCAGGTTCACGCCGAAGTTCGTCTGCAGGGGCGTGTGCTTGTAGAGGTACGCCATCACCAGCTCGGGGTTGGCGTCCTTCTTGAGCTCCATGACGATGCGCACGTCCTTGGTGGACTCGTCGCGCACGTCGGTGATGAGCGGCAGCTTGCGCTCGCGCACCAGCTCGCCAATCTTCGCGACGAGCGTGGACTTGTTCACCGTGTACGGGATGGAGGTCACGACGATCATCTGACCGCCGCGCTTGTGCTCCTCCATCTTGTACTCGCCGCGGATACGGACGGAGCCCTGGCCCGTCTCGTAGATGTCCCGCAGTTCCTTCTTGTCGTTGAGGATCTGCCCGCCGGTGGGGAAGTCCGGCCCCTTGATCCACTTGAGCAGGTCCTTGGTCTGCAGCTCCGGGTCGTTGATGAGCGCCAGGAGCGCGTCCACCAGCTCGCCCAGGTGGTGGGGCGGGATGTTGGTGGCCATGCCCACCGCGATGCCGGTGGTGCCGTTCATCAACAGCTGCGGCACGCGCGCCGGGATGACGACGGGCTCGTCCCGGGTGCCGTCGTAGTTGGGGCGGAAGCGGACCGTCTTGCTGTCCAGCTCACCCAGGAGCTCCGTGGCCAGCTTCTCCAGGCGGCACTCGGTGTAGCGGTAGGCGGCGGCGGAGTCGCCGTCTAGCGAGCCGAAGTTGCCGTGGCCGTCCACCAGCGGGTAGCGCAGGGAGAAGTCCTGCGCCATGCGCACGAGCGCGTCGTAGATGGCCGTGTCGCCGTGCGGGTGGTAGCGGCCCATGATGGCGCCAACCACTTGCGCGCACTTCTGGTACTTCGTGTCGAACGACAGGTTCAGGTCGTTCCACATGCCGTAGAGGATGCGGCGCTGCACCGGCTTGAGGCCGTCGCGCACGTCGGGCAGGGCACGCGAGGTGATGACCGACAGGGCGTAGTTGAGGTACCGGCGGCGCGCTTCCTCGGCCAGGCCCGCGGGCAGGCTGTCCCCACCACCAGCGCCGGACCCGCCGCCGCCTCCCTTTCCTCCGCCCCCTGCCGGGCCTCCCTGCTTCTTGCGCGACTTCGTTTCGGCTTCTGCGAGCATGGTCATGGAATCCAGATGGGTTTCACACGGGCCGGCCGGCCGGGCGTGACGCGGCGCGCGGGCGTCACGCCGTGCGCGCTGCGACTACCAGTCGGGTGGGACCCTCGACGTCAGATGGGCCGGACTACCATGGGCCTCTGACATTGAGAACGAATTCGGGAGGTTGCAGCGGCTCCAGCCCGGAACTTCTGCACGTCCGTACAGTCCTGTGCCTGCTTGAAACCCACCGCCAACCCCTCGGAATTCCGAGGGGAGTGAGGGCAGGGCCTGGCCGGCGGGCTGCTGGGACTAGCCGTTGTCGCCGTTGGGGTTGGCGCGGGGCTTCTTGCCCTCCGCGTCAGGGGCGCGGCCCCAGTTGCCGCTGCCGCGCTTGAAGATCTGCACGCCCCGTCCGGAGCTGCCACCGGCCATCCCGTTGATGGTGGCGGTGAGGGCCTTGCTCCCCGGCGGGTGGTAGATGACGCGCACCTTGCGGGCGGAGGGCAGGAGCGCGCTGGTGGCGTCCACCAGCAGGTAGACCGTGGTGCCGTCCGTCTGGATGCGCTCCGGGTCCTGGCGGTTGTTGAGGTCCGCGAGCAGCTCGCCCGCGTCCGCGCTGGTGGCGTCCGAGCTCAGCTGGCGGATCTTCACGCGCAGGGTCATCTCTGGAGGCGCGTCCTGGCGCTTGTACTCCCGCACGCCCTGGATGACGACCGCCAGGTCGGCGCCGTTCTCCGGGGCCTTGTTGTCGGCCAGGTGGAGGCCGGACTGGACGCTGGAGTCGGTGTCCAGGAAGAGGGTGACGTTGGCGCAGCGCTGCTTGCACTCCTCGCCGAAGGGGTCCTTGTTGAACTTCAGGCGCATGGCGAAGTCGCTGCCCTGGGGCCCGATGGTGGCATCCACGATGACGGGGCGCTCATCGTCCGGTGACGGCTTGTAGCGGAAGGTCGAGGTGGACCGCCCCGCGGCGGAGGTGGACGCGCTGGCCAGCAGCGAACAGGCGAGCAGGGTGGGCAGGCGCTTCACGGACTTGGACCTCCTGACGGCGTGGGGCATCAAAAAGTGGCATTCAAAGGGAACTGGCCCCGGGCCGGCAAGCCTGGGGCGTAGAGTGGCCGTCTGGAGGACAACCATGCCCACACCGTACGTGCGTCAGCTCAAGCTCGGACCCATGGACAACTTCGTCTACCTCGTGGGTCCCCAGGACGGCCCGGAGGTGGTGGTGGTGGATCCGGCCTGGGACGTGCCGGCCATCGAGGCGGCGGTGGCGCAGGACGGCAAGCGCGTGGTGGGCGCGTTCGTGTCGCACTGCCACGGCGACCACATCAACGGCCTTGAGGAGCTGCTGTCGCGCCATGACGTACCGGTGTACGCGCAGGCGGAGGAGGTCGCCTTCTCCAGCGACCTGCGCAAGCGGGGTGGGGACGCGCTCAAGCCCCTGAGGGCGGGCGACGCGGTGCCGGTGGGCGCGCGCACGTTCCATGCGCTGCACACGCCCGGGCACACGCCGGGGTCGCACTGCCTGTTGGCGGAGGACGCGCTCGTGTCTGGGGACACGGTCTTCATCAACGGGTGCGGCCGGTGCGACTTCCCGGGCGGCAGCCCGGAGGACATGTACCGCTCGCTGTCGCAAGTGCTGGCGAAGGTTCCGGACACCGCGCGGCTGTACCCCGGGCATGACTACGCGGACGTGCCGGTGGCCCAGATGGAGGCCATCCGCCAGAAGAACCCGTACTTCGGCTTCCCGGACATGGCGTCCTTCGTGGCCTTCCGGATGCGACCGCGGCGGTGACTCCACACGTCCGGGCGTTTCTGACACCCTCGGATATTTCGCGTGCGGGCGCACTCGCGACAGTCTTGAAGTAAACTCAAGCGAGGGGAGCTCGGAAAAGGGCTCCCGCTGCCTTGAGGGGACGCGCGATGCCCGTGGAGATCAGCTCGGTCGCAGTGAAGGACGCGGACGCGAAGGCGTTGGCGGATGGCGCCTACACGTACGCGCGGACGACGGACCGCACCCGGCTGGCTCACCTGACGAAGGTGGGGCTGCGCAACACGCTCCGGTCGTGGATCGCCTCCAAGCCGTGGTCGTTCCCGAAGGGCACGAAGCTGGGCTCCTTCGAGACCACCTTCGGCATGACGAACACCGCGCCCAAGGCCTACTGGAAGGCCTTCGCCAGCAAGGGCGAGTTCTACATGCACCTGATGTACGAGGCCGACGCCCGCTGCCAGCGCAACCGCGAGCTGGAGCAGGAGCTGGCGGAGGACGTCCTGGAGCATGCCCGCACGCGCCAGGCGCTGAACGACCTGCGCAAGGCGTTGGGGGCGTTCCTCTGGAAGAACGACAGCTGGGCGGGGACGATCAGCCATGTGCTGACCACCAACCCGATCGTCAACCTGCTGCCCAACATGACGGGCAGCTACAACGAGGCCAACTCGTACCCGGCCTACGCACGCCGCTCGTGGGAGCAGCTGGGCGGCAACCTCAATCCCATCAACCTGGTGATGAACCTGACGGCGCAGCCCCTGTACGACTACAGCATGCGCAGCAAGGACCGGGTGAGCCTCAGCTACGACAAGCGGGACTTCTCCGTCGCGGAGAACGTGGCCATCCTCCACGACCTGAAGGAGCTGTTCAGCCCCATTGGCAACAGCCGGGCCATGATCTCCATGCACAAGGAGCTGGTTCCGCATCCCTACCAGGGGGCGACGAGCCCCGCCCGGCCCAGGCGTTGGACGACGGACGGCGCAGCTCGCGCGAACGTGCTCAAGAAGGACCTCACGCGCTACACCGGGGATCCGCACACGGAGCGCCGGCAGGTGGCCTGGGATCAGGGGCGCAAGGGCGCGGGTACGCGCAACGAGGACTCGCCGGACACGGAGACGGCGCGAGAGCACCACATGCCCATCGAGACCGGGCGCTCGCACACGGCGGCCCGCCTGTTCGAGATGGTCGCCCTGCTGCGGCCCGCGAATGGCGCGGGCCCGGTTGCAACCCAGCTCTTCGCGGACCGGATGAAGGCCATGGCCTTCGGCATCTTCGGTTACTGGAACGCGGACCAGTCCGTGGGCGGCTACCCCAAGAGCCTCACGCCGGTGCACACCTACCACGAGGTGATGGACCCGGCGGAGGACTACCTGATGGACATCTACGAGCACCCCTTCGCGTACGACGACGTGATCGCCTGGCTGGGGACCTGAGCGCCCGCTCGGCTCACACCCGTCGCGTGCGGGCCATGGGCGGCATCTTCACGCCGCCGCCCGGCTTCGCGTGCATGGCCCAGTACGCGGACACACCCAGCAGGCCCAGGGACAAGAGCGTCCACAGCGCCGCCCACACGATGGACGGCACCCACGTCTCGCTGGCGAGGATGGCCGCGTCGCTCTGCGCGCGCACCGCGCTGTTCCACAGGTCGTCCCTCAAGTCGAAGATGACGTAGAGCGCGGTGAAGGCCGCGAGGAACAGGTTGAGCGCGTCCACCAGCCCCGTGGGCAGGAAGCGCGCACCCAGTCCCATGGCCAGCGCCATGCCCAGGCAGAAGGCCAGGGTGAACGGGTCCCCCGCGTAGAAGAAGCCCATCACCGCCAGCCACACGGACGCCGCGCCCATCACCGCGCGGCCCAGCCGGAACCGGAACGTGGCCAGCATCAGCCCCGCGCCCGCCACCGCGCTGCCCAGGTACCCCGCGGACGACACGATGACGCGGTTGAGCACGCCCGGCGGCAGGCGGGAGAGGCAGCTGCCTCCCTCGTTCACCTGGAGGTGCACCCGGTCCACCGAGCCCCCCACGAGCAGCGAGGCGATGGCATGCCCGCTCTCATGCATCATCACCACCAGCACCTTCACCGGCCACAGCACCGGCGAATACCAGAAGTACCAGGACGCCCCCATCAAGAGCAGGAGCAGCGCCAGCCTTCCAAAATCCAGTGTCGCCCCGCTCGCGGTCCGCATCGCTGGTCCCCTCCTGCCTGGACACCGGAACATCCAAGCGCGTTCCATCTTCCGCGAAAACGCGCGCCCCGGACACCGGAACGGTCGCGCCGGGGCGTCGGACGGAGTAGGGAAGGGTCACCATGAAGAAGACCCTCCTTCTCCTCTCGCTCGTGGCTGCCCCGGTCTTCGCCGGGGAAGGGAAGTGGACCCCCCAGCAGGTGCTGGAACTGAGCCCTGCCTGGCTCAAGGCCCAGGGACTCCAGCTGCCACCCAACAAGCTGTGGGACCCCAAGCGGGGTACGGGCCTGCTGGCGGGCACGGTGAACACCGGCGGCTGCTCCGGGTCGTTCATCTCCGCCTCCGGCCTCATCATCACCAACCACCACTGTGCCTTCTCCATCATCCAGGAGCACAGCTCTCCGCAGAAGGACCTCATCACCGACGGCTTCCTCGCGAAGAGCCAGTCGGAGGAGCTTCCGGGCAAGGGCTCGCGCGTGCAGGTGCCGCGCGGCTTCAAGGACGTGACGGCGGAGATCAACGGCGCCGTGCCGCAGGGCGCGGACGACATGGCGCGCTACAAGGCCATCGACCGCAAGCAGAAGGAGCTGGTCGCCGAGTGCGAGAAGCGCCCCGCCACCCGCTGCCAGGTGGCCACCTTCGACGGCGGCGTGAACTACACGCTGGTGGACGCGGTGGAGTTGCAGGACGTGCGCCTGGTCTACGCGCCGCCGCGCGCCGTGGGTGAGTACGGCGGCGAAGAGGACAACTGGATGTGGCCGCGCCACACCGGCGACTTCGCCATCATCCGCGCGTACACCGCGCCGGACGGCGCCTCCGCGGCGTTCAGCGACAAGAACGTGCCTTACAAAGCAGAGTTCTTCTTCCCGTTGTCCACGGAGGGCGTGAAGCCGGGCGACTTCGTGATGGTGCTGGGCTACCCGGGCACCACCTTCCGCACGCTGCTCGCGGACGAGATGGCGGAGCGTCAGGCGCGCTACTACCCGCGCATCCGCGACGTGCTGGGCGAGGCCATCCGCATCCTGGAGGCCGAAGGGGAGAAGGACCCGGCCGGGAAGATCGCCGTGGCCTCGCAGCTCAAGGGCCTGCACAACGCCTACAAGAACGCGGGCGGCCAGCTGGCGGGCCTGAAGCGCGGCCACATCGTGGAGAAGCAGCGCGACACGGAGGCCGCCACCGTCGCCTGGGCGCAGAAGGACGCCGCGAAGTGGGGGGATGCCCTCAAGGCCCGCGAGGCGCTGCTCGCGGAGCAGCAGGACTCCGCCAAGACCTTTGACCGCGAGTTCCTCCTGAACATGTCCTCCCGCCTCGCGCGTGGGCCCGCGCTGGCCACGTCGGTGTCCCGGCTGGCCATGGAGCGCGCGAAGCCGGACCTGGAGCGCCGCCCGGAGTACATGGACCGCGAGGTGCCGCGCATCAAGGACCGCCTGGAGCGCGAGCAGAAGAACCTCTTCCTCGCCTCGGACAAGGCGCTGCTGCACGCGTTCGTGAAGCGCGCGCAGGCGCTCCCCGCGGATGCGCGCATCGCTTCCGTGGATGCGGTCTTCGGCAAGACGTACTCGGAGAAGGACGTCTCCGCGAAGATCGACTCGCTGTACGCGGGCACCAAGGTGCTCACCCTGGCGGAGCGCCTGAAGATGGCGGACGAGTCCGTGGGGCAGCTCGCCGCGCGCCGCGACCCCATGCTGGCGTTCGGCATGGAGCTGGCGAAGGAGCAGGCCGCGCTGGATGACACGCGCGACCGTCGTCAGGGCGCGTCCTCCCGGCTGCGGCCGGCGTGGCGCAAGGCGGTGATGGCGCAGGCGGGCAAGCCCATTGCTCCGGACGCCAACAGCACGCTGCGCGTGTCGTTCGCCAAGGTGCAGGGCTACACGCCGCGCGACGGCGCGCTGTACCTGCCGCAGACGACGCTGACGGGGATGCTGCAGAAGCACACCGGTGAGGAGCCCTTCAACGCGCCGGAGAAGGTGCGCGCGGCCGCGGCGGCGAAGAAGTTCGGGCAGTGGGCGGACCCCCGGCTGAAGGACGTGCCGGTGGACTTCCTGGCGGACGCGGACACCACGGGCGGCAACTCCGGCAGCCCCACGGTGAACGGCAAGGGGCAGCTCGTGGGCGTGAACTTCGACCGCGTGTGGGAGAACGTCGCGAACGACTTCGGCTACAATCCGGACGTGGCCCGGAACGTCAACGTGGACGTGCGCTACCTGCTCTGGCAGCTCGACCAGGTCGAGGACGCGGACGCCCTCCTGCGCGAGCTGAACGTCCGCAAGGGCAAGCCCGTGGCCAAGGAGGCTCGCTGACATGTCGGACGCGGGGGACGGGACTCCAGCGCTGCCCACCTTCCGGCCGGATGAGCGGGTGTGTGGCAACTGCAAGCTCTGGAGCCCGCACTCCGTGGATCACCGTGGCTGGGTGGGGCCGTGCCGCCTGCAGAACTCGCGTGGCATGTTCCCGCCCTCCGCGCCCATCTGTGACAAGTACGCGCCCCGGGGCTCCGCGTCCCCGGCGCCCGTGGTTTCGAGCACGCGAACCCGCGCCCCGCGCAGCGTGGCGCCCGTGGTGGTGCGCCACCGCGCGGATCCGCACGAAGTGGTGGACCTGGAAGGGCTGAACATGACGCGCGAAGAGCTGATGGACATCTTCCGGGAGGCGGCGGGCCTCAGTGATCCGCCGCTCGCCGGCAAGTGGGAGGGCGGCACGGTGCGGCTGGTGCCGGGCAACCCGGAGCTGCAGGCGAAGGACTTGCCCATCGACGGCCTGTTCCACAAGGTCACGATGGTGCGCGACCGCATCCGCGTGCTGGAGCAGAAGCTCAACGCGCACCCCAAGCTCACGGACGCGGAGAAGGCGGAGATGCAGGGCTACATCACCCGCGTCTACGGCTCGCTCACCAGCTTCAACCTCCTCTTCAAGGAGAAGGGCGACCAGTTCGTGGGCAGCAAGGGCGACGAGTAGCAGCGCCGTGCCTCAAGGCTGCTGGCCGCGCTCCTCCATCACGTTGAGGGCGCGCTGGCGGCCGCGGTGCAGGGCGCTCTTCACGGTGCCCTCGGGGATGCGCAGGAGCCGGGCGATTTCAGCGGAGCCCAGGCCGCGCACCTCGCGCAGGTAGAGCACCTGCCGTTGCTGGGGGTTCACCTCCTCCAGCGCTTCGTGGAAGTGCTGCTGCATCTGCGTGCCCATGGCGTGGGCCTCTGGCGACACGGCCTCCTGGGGCGCGTGCGTCAGCCGCTCCCGGCGCCTTCGCGCGCGCAGCCAGTTGATGCTGCTGTTGACCATCACCCGGTGCAGCCAGGTCGTCCACGTCGCCCGTCCATCCAGCCCTGGTGGCTGCCGCGACAGGCGCAGGAAGACGTCCTGCACCACGTCCTCCGCGTCGTCGGTGTCCCCCACGATTCGCCGGGCAATGGCCAGCGCCCGGGGACGATGAAGGGCGTACAAAGCATCCAGGGTGGGGAAGGGGAGGACGGCGGCGTGCGGGCCCATGGCGGACGGTCTCCTGTGTCTTCCCGTGAAACGAACGGGCCCGTGAAAGGGTCTATTGCCCTGGAGGGCATGCGACTCCGGGGCCGTGTTTTCGCCCGGACAGCCGGTGCGCACCTTCCGGGCATGGCTCAGCTGGCCGAGTACGGACGCAGGAGGCCGTTCACGCCCCGGCGCCGCAAGGGCAACGGCCTCATGGACCTGCTCCTGGGGCGCCCGCTCACCAGCGCCCAGGCGATGCAGGAGAAGACGGGCGTCCTCACCGGCGTGGCCCTGCTCGGGCTGGATGCGCTGTCCTCCGCCGCGTACGGCCCGGAGGCCTCGCTCACCGTGCTGCGCCCGCTGGGGGCCTCGGGGTTGTGGCTGCTCTTCCCCATCACCGCCGCCATCGTCGGGCTCTTGATGATCGTCGCGAGCTCGTACGCGCAGACCCTCGCCGCGTATCCCAGCGGTGGCGGCGCGTACACCGTGGCGAAGCAGAACCTGGGGCGGGGCGCGGGGCTGCTCGCGGCGACGGCGCTGATGCTGGACTACCTGCTCAACGTGGCGGTGGGCATCTCCGCCGGAACGGGCGCGCTGGTGTCCGTGTTCCCCGCCTTGCGGCCGCACACGCTGCCCATCACCCTGGGCATCCTGGCGCTGCTCACCCTGGTGAACCTGCGCGGCGTCAGCGAGGCGGGCGCCGTGTTCGTCGTGCCCACCTGGTTCTTCATCACCTCGTTGAGCGTGGTGCTGGCCGTGGGCCTCTTCAAGCTGGCCACCGGTGACGCGACGCCCGTGCAGCAACCGCCGCCGCTGGCGGTGCCCACCGCGTCCCTGGGCGCGTGGCTGGTGATTCGCGCCTTCGCCAGTGGGTGCACGGCGATGACGGGCGTGGAGGCCATCAGCAACGCCGTGCCCATCTTCCGCGACCCCGCCATCCGCCGCGCGCGCACCACGCTGGGCATCATCGTGGGCGTCCTGGTGACGATGCTGCTGGGCATCGCGCTGCTGTGCCGGGCGTACGGCGTGGGCGCCACCGACCCCGACGGCGCGAACTACCAGACGGTGCTGTCGCAGCTCATCGCGGCGGTGATGGGTCGCGGCGTCTTCTATTACGTGGCCATGGCCGCCATCCTCTGCGTGCTCGCGCTGTCCGCGAACACCAGCTACGCGGGCTTCCCGCTCGTCTGCCAGGTGCTGGCGCGCGAGCGCTACCTGCCGCCGGGTTTCGCCCATCGGGGACGGAGGCTCGCCCTGTCGCGCGGCATCCTCACCCTGTCCGCGCTCGCGGCCGTGCTGCTCATCGTGTGCAAGGGCATCACGGACCGGCTGATTCCCCTGTTCGCCATTGGCGCGCTGATGGCCTTCACCCTGTCGCAGGCCGGAATGGTGGTGCACTGGAGCCGGCACCGGGAGGAGGGCTGGCGGTGGCGCAGGGCCCTCAATGGCGCGGGCGCGGTGATGACGGCGCTCACGCTGTGCATCGTGGGCGTGTCCAAGTTCGTGCACGGCGGCTGGGCCGCGTTCGTCCTCGTGCCCGCGGGCCTGCTGGTGCTGTCTCGCGTCCACGCCGCGTACACGCGCACGCGGCGGGTGACGGAGCTGAAGCGGCCCGTGCTCCTCACGCCCGCGTCGCCGATTGTCGCAGTGGTGCCCGTGGACCGCTGGTCCCACGCGTCGGAGACGGCGCTGCGCTTCGCGCTGACGCTGAGCGATGACGTGCGCGCGGTGCACATCTGCAGCGGCGACACCGACGAGGCGGCGCTGGACGCCCAGTGGCAGCGCTTCGTCCAGGGGCCGCTCCAGGAGGCTGGGCGGAGGCCTCCGCCGCTCGTGCACGTGGGGTCGCCGTACCGCGCGCTGGTGTGGCCCCTGATGGACTACCTGGACGCGACGCTCGCGGAGGTGCCGGGCCGCACCGTGGCCATCGTGATGCCGGAGCTGCTGGAGAAGCGCTGGTACCGGGCCATGCTCTACGGCCGCCGCTCGGAGCTGCTCCGCAGCGCGCTGCTGTTGTCCGGCGAGCGGCGCCTGGTGGTGGTCAGCGTGCCCTGGTACCTGCGCACGGAAGGACACCCGTCGCCGCACTCCGCCTGGGGCGACCCCGCCCACCCCGGAGACAGCGGGTAGGGCGGAAGCGCCTTCGACATCACTCCTGCTCGTCCTGCTTCGTCAGGCCCCAGTCCTTCAGGCGCTTGAAGAGGGTGGAGCGCGCGAGGCCCAGCTCCCGCGCCACGCGCTCGCGGTTGTTGTTGAAGCGGCGCAGCGCGGTTTCGATGATCTGCCGCTCCAGCTTCTCCAGCATCTGCTCCAGCGTCATGCCCGGCGGAAGCTCCGGCACGGTGATGCCCGTCTCGCGGTTGACCTCCTGGTCGAAGGACAGGTCGCTCGCGTCGATGGACGGGCCCTTGCGCAACAGCAGCGCGCGGTGCACCACGTTGCGCAGCTCGCGGATGTTGCCCGGCCACGCGTGCTGCTGGAGCCGGTCCAACGCGGCAGGCGTGAAGCGCACCGTCTGTCCGCGCGGGGCGAACGCGCGCATGAAGTGCTCCGCCAGTGCCACCACGTCTCCCCGGCGGCTGCGCAGGGGCGGCAGGTGCAGGGGCACGACGCACAGGCGGTAGTAGAGGTCCTCGCGGAAGCGGCCCTCGCGCGCCGCCGCCAGCAGGTCGCGGTTGGTGGCCGCCACCACGCGCACGTCCACGTGCAGCGGGCGGCTGGCGCCCACGCGCTTGATTTCGCCGCTCTCCAGCGCGCGCAGCAGCTTCGCCTGGAGGTCCAGGGGCAGCTCGCCAATCTCGTCCAGGAACAGCGTGCCGCCGTCCGCCTCCTCGAAGGCGCCCTTGCGCGCGCCCACGGAGCCGGTGAACGCGCCCTTCTCGTGGCCGAACAGCTCGCTCTCGATCAGCTCCTTGGAGATGGCGGCGCAGTTGACCGGGATGAGCGGCCGGTTCGCGCGCGGCGAGCATGCGTGGAGCGCGTTCGCCACCAGCTCCTTGCCCGTGCCGGATTCGCCCAGGATGGTGACGGCAGCGGTGGACGGCGCCACGCGCTGAATCAGGTCCGTGAGCTGCCGCACGGACGGGTCGTTCCCGAGGATGCCGTGGAAGGCCTGCGCCTCCTTCTTCGCCGCGGGCACGGTCTCCAGGATCAGCTCCGCCTCGCCCACGCGCAGCGTGGTGGGCAGCGTCACCTCCGCCTCGAAGAGGCGCACCGGCCCCAGCCAGGTGCCGTTGGTGGAGCGCAGGTCCACGACGTGGAAGACGCCTTCCCGGCGAGTCACCTTGAGGTGCCGGCCGGAGATGAACCGGTCCTGGAGCACCAGGTCGTTGCCCGCGTCCTTGCCCACCGTGAAGCTGTCTCCGGTGAGCCGGTGCACGGCTTCCGTTCCGCCCTGCTTCACGCGCAGCTGCGCGGCCTGCCAGCGCTGCGAGTCGCGGCCCTGCACGGCGGTGGCGCTGCCCGCCTCCGTGGCCGCGTCCGTGTCGTCGCTGGCGCCGTGCTGGCGGAACACCGCGCGCCACTGGCCCAGCTCGATGTCCGCGCCGTCCGGCAGGTCCGCGCGCTCCACCATCGCGCCCGCGACCTTCGTGCCCTTGCCGGACAGGTCCTCCACGCGGCACTCCTGGCCGTCCCACAGGAGCGCCACCTGCTGGCGGCTCACCTCCGGATCCGGAATGGCCACATCGCTGGAGTCGCCTCGGCCGAGCACCACCCGCGCCCGGTCCACCGCCACCCGCAGCACTTCCTCGCCTCGACGGAAGAACACCAACTCCGGCATTACGAACTCTCTCCCACGCCCGGACACCCCAGGGCCGCGCGCAGCGCTTTACACGGCGCGTGCGCGGGCATCAACCGGGGGCCAGGAAGGAGCCGGCGCCGGGTGGGGGAGGGCCGGAACCGACCCTGCCCGTCATTCCCATCGCCTGGGGCCTACCGCTTGGGACCGAAGCGGGGGCTGCTCACCATGCCGGTGAGCCGGCCGCCGCGCCAACCCGGGTTGTCCCGGTCCTGCGGCAGCATGTTCACCGCGAGCGCCAGGGGGCCCAGCCGCTGCTGGAAGGCCTGCTCGAACTTCAGCCGCACGTCGAGCCCCAGCTCGCTGTACTCCAGTCGGCGGCCCAGCTTCAGCGTGCCGGTGCCGGTGCCCTCCAGGTCCTCGCTCTTGAGGTTCAGGTCGCGCACCGTGCCCATGCCCTTGTCGAACTGGAGGTCGCCCTTCAGCTCGCCCAGCGCCACGCGCGGCAGCTCCATGGGCATGGCAGGCCCGCCGCCCATGGGGATGGCCGCCTTGCCGCCCTTGATGGTGAGCCCCTGGGTGTCCAGCGCCACCGT
The DNA here is from genome assembly GCF_003668935.1 of Corallococcus sp. AB032C. Taxonomy (NCBI): domain Bacteria; kingdom Pseudomonadati; phylum Myxococcota; class Myxococcia; order Myxococcales; family Myxococcaceae; genus Corallococcus; species Corallococcus sp. AB032C. Next base: position 21,650 of record NZ_RAWP01000103.1, read on the forward strand.
GCCGGACGCCTGGGACCAGTCCACCGGCTGGCCGCGAATCATGGTTCCCGGCGCCGTGAGCGCGAGCTTCGCGTTGAGGGTGCCCTCCATGTCCACGCCCGTGTACGCCGGAAGGTTGCCGCCGCCGGCCTGCACGCCGTCCACGTCCACGTTCAGCGACGTGCTGCTCATGCCGCCCACGTGGATGTTCACCGTGCCGCCCATGCCCTTCATCTTCACCACCACGCCAACCGGGAAGAGGGACGGGCGCAGGGCCACGCTGTCGAAGATGAGCGGCTGGCCCAATTCGTCCGGACCCAGCCCGCCGGACTCACCCCGGGCGAGCGCCGCCACGGACTCCGAGCCCAGCGGCGTGGGCGGCTTGCTCAGGCGCACGTTGGTGGCGGTGACGCCGGACAGGCCGGGACGCAGGCTGTCGATGCGCACCGCCAGCCCGTGGGCCGCGGCCTCCGTCACCAGCCGCGAGCGGACCGCGTCGTACGGGAAGGTGATGAGCAGGCAGAGGATGAACGCCACCACCGCGAAGGCGGTGTAGCCCAGGACGAGCTTCCAGCGGGCGGTCTTGGATTCAGTGGCCATGGGCTATTGCTTCATCCGGTAGGTGGCGACGGTCGTCCACGCCGTCAGGGTGTCCGTGGCGGGCCGGGGCTCCACGCGCAGGTACTTCACCTTCACGATGCCCGGGCCCGTCTCCACCGTGCGCAGGAAGTCCGTCAGCTTGCGCAGGTCCACGTCCGTGAAGGTCAGCTCCACGGAGCTTTCGATGATCTTCCCGTCCCCCACGCCCACGTCGCCCTTGGGCGTCATGTTGGGGACGGTGAGGCCCGCGGCGGTGGCCTTGTCTTCAATGTATGTGATCAGCCGCACGTTGCTCTGGGTGAGCTGCTGCTCCACGTTCTGCCGGTCCGCCTGGGCCTGGCCGTAGCTGGTCGCCAGCGCCTGCACCTCCTGCAGCTTCGCCAGCTTGTCCTGCGTGCGCCGGCGGTAGCCCTGCGCGCTGTTGGCGAAGCTGAAGAGGGTGACGAAGAGCACGAACACCAGCACCGCGGAGCTGGCCAGCGCCACGAGCTTGCGCTCGCGGTCGGAGAGCCGCTCGAACCAGGTCTGGAGGGGCGCGAAGAGTTCTCGAAGCTTTCCCATGTCAGGTCTCTCCCGCCGGCGTCTCGCCGGGGCACTGCACCTGCACGTCCAGGCGGAAGGTCACCTTCTGCCCGTCACGCGTCTTCTCCACCTTGCCCTCCTTCACGTCCTTGAAGCAGCGGTGGCCCTTCAAGGCGGCGGAGAGCGTGTCGATCTGCTTGGAGCTGTCCGTCTCTCCCTGGAGCATGATGCGGTCCAGGTCCACCTGGATGCGGTCGAACTTCACCGGCACCTCCGGCGGGATGCGCTGGGTGACCTCCGCCAGCAGGTTCACCGCGGACATCGCGGGCAGCGCCGCGGCGGGGCTCTCCACGCCCTTGAGCATGTTCAGCGCGCGGTCGTAGTTCGTCTCGCAGGTGCCCAGGATGCGCTGGGTCGTCTTGCAGAGCACCGCGTCCACCTCCGCCTCGCGCCGCGCCAGGACGGTATTGCGCACGACGCCGAAGGCGATGAGCAGCAGCAGCAGCGTCACCGCGAAGGACGCCAGCAGGCCCAGCCGGTCCTTCACGTAGTCGTAGCCGCCCTTGAAGGAGAACTCGCCCCGGCGCAGGTTGAAGCGCGGCGCCTTCACCCCGGCCGCGTTGCCGCGCATGGCCAGCGCGTACGCCTGCGCCGCGGACGGCGTCTCCTTGGGGCCAACCATCGCGGCCGCGTCCACCGGGAGCGCCAGCACGCGCACCGGCAGGTTCAGGTCCTTGGACAGCTGCTCGGCCAGGCCCGGCATCCGCGCGGTGCCACCGCACAGCACCACCGCGGAGACCTGCTGGCGGGCGCGCGCGGCGTAGGCCTTGAAGGACGGGCGCAGCTCGCGCAGCACCGGCTGCAGGCCGCGCACGAAGGCGTTCGCCGCGCGCTCGGCGTCCGGCCCCTGCGCGGCGCTGGCCATGGCGCCGTGCGTTTCCTTCCACGCGTGGGCCTCCGGCAGCGTCGTCTGGAACTCCGTGGCCAGGGCGCGCGTCAGGTCGCGCCCGCCGCCCGCGAAGGTGCGCGCGAACTCCACGCCCTTGCCCGGGTGGCCAATGGCCACCGCCGTGCGCTCGTGGCCGATGTCCACCACCGCCACCGGGCCGCTGTCACCCACGGCCTCGAAGAGGCCGGGCAGCTGGGTGAAGAGGTTCTGGTACGCGAGCGCCGGGTGGGTGATGACGCGAGGATCCACCTGGAGGCCGCTCAGCATCGCCAGCAGCGACTGGAGCTCCTCCTTCTTCACCACGCCCACCAGCAGGTCCGCGGCCTTCTCCTTGCCGCCGGTGTCCTTCTGGCCGACCACCTGGTAGTCGTAGACGACCTCCGAGATGTCGAACGGCAGCTGGCTGCCCACTTCGAAGGGCAGCGTCGCCTCCACGCGCTTGCTGTCGGAGAAGGGCAGGCTCACCGCGTGCGTGGTGAGGGACGGGCCGGGCAGGGCGATGACGACCTGGTCCACGTGCCCCTGCGGCATCTTCCCGAGCAGCTCCTCCACCGCGGCGCGCAGCGTCTCCGAGCGCTCGCCTTCCTGCGCGCGGCGCACTTCCGCGTAGGCCTGGGTGGTGTTGCTTTTCGTCCCGGAGGTGAGGACCACCCCCTTCACGGAGTGGCTGCCCAGGTCCAGGCCAAGAATGCGGGCCATGCTATTCCTCTCTGTAATACACGAGCTTGCCCAGCCCGTCGTCCAGGCGGATGACGGCGGTGAGCGTCTTCTGGACGCTGCCCGCTTCTCCCACGGACTTGATGGTGAACGTCTTGCTCTTGTCGCCCAGGTAGCGGTTCTGCTGGACGTTGCCTTTGATCAGCGGGTTGACCGCGATGCCCGCCTGCTCCACCACGCCCAGGAAGTCCGACACCGACATGCCGAAGAAGTTGAACATGCGCGCGGCGCGGATGCGGCTGATGAGCTCGTTGAGGAACACCGGGTCCGTCAGGCGCGGGTCCGGGCGGTTGGGGTCCGCGGCGGACATGATGGCCAGCCCCAGCATGATGGGGTCGTCGGTGTTGATGTTCGGCTTGGAGTTGATGTCCGGGTACACCGTGAGCCGGTCGCGGAAGGCCGCCATGAAGCGGTCGTTGATGCCATGCACGCGGTACAGCTCGTCCAGGCTGTCGAAGCGCGCGTTCTTGACCTCATAGCGCGGTTCGTAGCGGCTGTACGGTGAACCCTCGTCCGCGAAGCCGGACACGAAGGGGTTGGTGGGGTCGTTGCGGTTGAAGGTGGACTGGGTGGTGTCCTCGTCCGACCAGTCCTTCAGCGCGATGACGGTGTCCTGCGGCGTGGAGCGCACGTGGTTGGCGTCGTCCTGCTGCCAGAGGAACTCGAAGCGCTTGTCCGCGAACATGTCCGCCATGCGCAGGGCGGTGGCCTGCGCCTCCGCGCCGCCGGTGTTCAGGCGCATGACGTTGAGCTTCTCCTCCTCGTCGCTGATGGTCGCGAGGAAGCAGCCCTCGAAGCCGCCGAAGGACCTGCGCTGCATCTGCGCCGCCATCTGCGTGGCCGCGCCCGCGTTCTCCCCGTCCTCCCCCTCCATCTGGAAGTTGGAGTCCGCCTGCAGGGGCTCCGTCTCGACGGGGCGGCCGCTCGCGTCCTCCGCGCTGTCGCTCTTCACCAGGCCCTTGAGCATGTGGCAGTCCACCCGCGCCAGCTTCCAGAGCTGGAGGTTGAGCGACTGCGGCTGGAACGCGTTGGCGCCGCCCGCGCCGTTGGCGCCGCCGCCCGTGAGTGCGCCCAGGAGGCTCGCGGGGTTGGGGATGGGCGTCTGGTCCACCTGCTTCTGGAAGCGCAGCAAGAGCCGCCCCAGCGACAGGCCGGAGCGGGCCATGTAGTAGGCGCGCACTTCGTCGCGCTGGTTGGCGGCGAGCTGCAGGTCCACGCGGGTGTTGTAGGCGAACTCCGTGGCCACCACCGTGAGCAGCGTGATGGACACGAGCGCGATGATGAGCGCCACGCCGCGCGAGCGCCGGTGCTTGCGCTCCGCGGGCGAGCGCTGCCGCGCCGGCGCCTGGGGGACGGCCGTCCGCGCCTTGCCGCGCCGGCGGGACGCCTGCTGGAAGTAGGGGAAGGCCATCAGTTGAACCTCGGCAGGGTCGTGTTGAGCACGATGCGCGCCTGCGTGGTGTAGCGCGCCTCCTTGCCCGACTCATCCAGGGCGATGACGGTGATGCGCACGCGCGTGGGGAGGATGTCCTTTTTCTCCGTGCGCCGCGTGTCCCATTCGTCGTCCCACTCCTTCTTTTCGGAATCCCAGTAGGCGAACTCCACGCCCTTGACGCCCTCGAAGAGGACGTCCGTGGTGCCGCCCCGATCCATGCGGTCCCCCACGTTGGGGTCCACCCGCCGCTTCAGGTCCTGCCGCTGCCGGGCGCCGCGCTCGGAGGAGTTCTCCACGAAGTACTCCACCACCGCCTGGTCGGACTCCTTCACGTCCGTGTACAGGCGCTGGTGCGCGAACGTCGTGAAGGTCAGCTTTTCGCGCTCGCCAATGAAGTTCGTGGGCCGGTCGTTCTGGTCGCGGAAGCGGCGCAAGTCATAGCGGTCGCTCACGAACGCGGAGCCAATCTCCCGCGCCATGCGGTTGAGCGACACGCGCACCATGCGGTAGCGCTCCGCCTCGCCCTCCACGACCTCCTTGGCGTTGATGCCCGTCTGGAAGGCCATGGCGACGACGGTGCCCATGAGGGCGGTGATGCCCACCGCGACCATGACCTCCATGAGGGTGAAGCCACGCATGCGCCGCTTCATCGGATGCTCCCTCCGCGAGGCAGGCTCGGCAGGTTCGGCATGCCACCCCGGCCGCCGAAGATGCCACCGCCCGGAGCGCGCGGGTTGACGCCGGTGTTGCCGTTGCCGCCGCCCTGCTGGCCCGTGTTGCCGTTGAGCTGGTTGAGCATCGCCGCCCGGTTGACCAGCGGCTCGCGCGTGTTCGGGTCCAGCATCTGCCCGTTGGGACCGGGGATGGGGTTGTCCACCACCTGTCCCGTGCGCGGGTTCACCCACTGATTCTCCGCGCCCGCCGTGCTGCCCGCGTTGGGCGTGAAGCCGCCGTTGCGGTCGCCGCCGGGCCCCAGGGACACGACGTGCGTCACCACGTCCACGCTCTCCACCTGGGTTCCTTCCTTCCAGTACACGGTGAGGTGCACCTCGCGGACGGACTTGGTGAGCTGATCCACCATCTGCGTGAACATGGGCTGCGCCATGCTCATGGCGGACGCGCCCAGGGGGCTGGCGCCGGTGGTGCCGCCAGGAGGCGTGCCGCCCTTGCTGTCACCGCCGCCACCACCGAAGAGGCTGGCCAGGCCGCCCATCGGGTCGCCAGAGTCTCCGCCGCCCATGGGCAGGTTGAAGATGGCCCCGATGAGCTGATCCGGCGTCACGCCGTCCGTCTTGGGCGCGATGATGCGGGCGCGCCACTTGAACTGGGGCCAGCCCTCGTCGGAGAAGTCGCCGGACTGCTCGTCGTCGTCCTGTTCGAAGCCGTCGTCGTAGAGCTTCTGCTCCAGGTCCGTCATCTTCGAGCGGGACAGGAGCGCCGCCACGGTGAGCCGCTTGGTGTAGACGTGGTTCGCCACCGCGCCGGAGTTGAGGTCGAAGATGGCCATCAGCGCGACGCTGAGGATGGCCATGGCCACCATCGTCTCCAGCAGGGTGAAGCCCCCGTGCCTTCGCGTTGGAGTCGTCATGAGCGGGGCACCTCCAGGGCCTCGGATGCGATGAACACCTTGCCCGTCAGGGGTGACACGTCCAGCGTCCAGGCGTTGTCACCCTGTCGCAGGAAGACCATGGCCTTCTCCGTGTAGCCCTGCGGGAAGAAGTAGAGATAGGCCACGCCGCTCTCCACCGGCTCGCGCTGCTGCCGCGTCCACACCGACACCGCCACGCCCGCCGGAAGCTGCTTGGGGGAGATCTCCTCCGCGGTGTACGCGGAGAAGGTGGACTGGGACTCGATGCGGTTCTTCTCCTCGTCCATCAGCTCCTGCGCGGACGGCTGCGAGCCCTCCGAGCGCGTGTAGTTCTTGCGCGAGTCCCCGCCGTTGTTGCCGGCCTTCCGGGCGCGCTCGCGGTCGCGCGCTTCGTCGCGGAGCGCCGAGTCCCGGTCGCGCGAGGTGGTGACGCCGCCCGCGGCGCATTCGGCGTGGTAGCGCGTGGCCTCTTCACGCTTCGGGTCCGGGATTTCGAACACCAGCCGGCACGTCTTGCCGCTGAGCGCCGCCGAGTCGTAGAGCGAGCGGATGACGCCCGCGAGCTCCGTGGCGCTGCCCTTCGCCTTCGCGCCGGTGATGGCGCCAATGCCAAGGGTCACCGCGGCGAACATCACCGCCGCGATGGCCAGCGCGATGGAAATCTCAATCAGCGTGAGGCCGCGCGGGGCGCGACGGCGGCGGGCGGGAGCAGGGGACATGGCCGGCTTCAAGGCTGCACCTCCTGTGCCACGATGCCGCCGCTGAAGAGGTCCGCGGCGTCGCCAGTGCCGCCGGGCTTGCCGTCCGAGCCCAGCGACAGCACGGCGCCCGACTTGCCCTCCATGCGGTAGACGTACGGGTGGCCCCACGGGTCGAGCGGCGTGCTGTCCAGCACCTTGGAGGCGATGAGCGGCGCGAAGCCTTCTGCCTGCGTGGGGAAGGAGCCCATCAGCCGGTGGTAGGCCTTGAAGAAGCCCTCCAGCCGGCGGATCTGCTCGCGCGCCTGGCGCTGGGTGGGCGTGAGCGAATTGTCCTCGGTGACCCACACCAGCGCGAACGCGAGCAGGGTGGCGAGAGCGAAGACGCCCAGTAGCAGCAGGCGGCCCGTCCGCTGCGAGCGGGCGCGGGCCTGACCGCTGGAAACGGCTCGCGCCTCGCGCGCGGACGTCGGGGAGGAAGTGTGCTCGGGAGTCATCACGGGCATTCCTACGACAACACGCGGGAGGCGCGGCTTTGCTTCAGGAAAACGCCCGTTACTGCCGGGCGTTCTGGTCCTTGGAGGAGATGTCGGCGTCGGAGCCCTCGCCGCCCGGGTTGCCGTCGGCGCCGTAGCTGGTGATGACCGGCTTGCCGCCTTCGTTCATGTACACGTACTCGCGGCCCCAGGGGTCCAGCGGCATGCGCTCCAGGTTGTTGGTGTCCACCAGCGCCTTGAGGCCCGTGGCGGTGTCCGGGTAGGAGCCCTTCTTCGTGTAGTAGAGCTTCATCGCGCTCTGGATGTTGCGGATGTCCAGCTTCGCGGTGTCCTGCTTGGCCTCTTCCAGCTTCGGGATGACGGCCACGCCCACCGCCGCCGCGATGAGCCCGAGGATGGTGATGACCACCATGATCTCGATGAGGGTCATGCCGCGGTTCTTGCGGCGCTGCTGCTTCTTCGCGTTCGTCATCGTCATGTCGTCCTCACCTTCGGGTGACTTTCTGGCAAGCCACCGCGCAATGGGTGTGTCGGGATGTCAGAGGCGTTGATTCAGGGCGTGCCCGCGCTGGAGGCGGCGGGCGGGTCGCGGTGGACGTAGAGGGTGGCCCCCACCGTCGCCAGCGTGGCGGCCAGGGCCAGAAGCCCCGTCAGCGTGGCGCGCTGGATCCACCGGTCGAGCGTGTCGTTCATCGCGAGGCTCCCTCCACCTAATGGATGGCCGTGTTCACCTGCAGAATCGGCATCAGGATGGAGAGGGCGACGAATGCAATCATCACGCCCATCACCACGATGAGCATGGGCTCCAGGAGGCTGGTGAGCGCGCCGATGCGCACGTTCACCTGCGTCTCGTAGGAGTCCGCCACCGACAGCAGCATGTCCTCCAGCTGCCCTGATTTCTCACCGATGGCGACCATGTGGTACACGAGCGGCGGGAACTGGCCGGACCGCTTGAGGGGCGCGGCGATGCTTTCGCCCTCGCGGATGGACTCGCGGGCGTTCTCCACCGCGTCCGCCAACACCGAGTTCGTCATCACCGCCTTGACGATGTCCAGCGCGGCCAGCATGGGCACGCCGCTCTTGAGCAGCGTGGACAGCGTGCGCGCGAAGCGGGAGATGGCCAAGAGGCGCACCAGGCTGCCGAAGATGGGCGCCTTGAGCGTGAAGCGGTCCCACTTGGGCTTGCCCTTGGGGCTCTTCGTCCAGCGCATGAAGAAGATGAAGCCCGCCACCATGGCCGGAATCACCAGGAACCACCACGCCTGCATGAAGTTGGACGCGGCGATGAGGATGCGCGTGTTCAGGGGCAGGGTGGCCTTCATCGTCTCGAAGATCTTCGTGACCTTCGGGACGACGAACACCATCAGCAGCACCAGGATGCCGCCGCCCACCAGCATCATGATGGCGGGGTAGAGCATGGTGCCGATGATCTTCTGCTGCAGCTTGGCCTGGTTCTCCGTGAAGTCCGCCAGGCGCAGCAGCACGGTGTCCAGCGCGCCGGAGGCTTCACCCGCGCGCACCATGTTGATGTAGATGCTGGGGAAGATTTTCGGGTGCTGGCTGAACGCGTCCGCCAGGGACGAGCCTTCGTTCACGCGCTGCTTGATGTCGGAGAGGGCGCGCTTGAGGCGCTCCTTCTCCGCCTGGTCCACCAGCGCGTTGAGCGAGTCCACGATGGTGACGCCCGCGCCCAGCAGGGTCGCGAGCTGGCGGGTGAGGATGGCGACGTCCTCGGTGCTGACCCGGCCGCTGGCCAGCTTGCGCAGGTCCACGTCGCGCGCCACGAGCGACGCGTTGGCGCCCTTGGACACGCCCGCGCGGCTTCCCTCCGCCTGCCCGAGCACGTCGGTCAGGAAGATGCCGTCGGCGCGCAGCTTGGAGCGCAGCGTCTTGGGCGAGTCCGCTTCCAGCAAGCCCTTCTTCTGCTTGCCGTGGGAGTCGAGGCCTCTGTATTCGAAGACGGGCATGGCGGACTAGATGTCCTCCTGCGTGATGCTCAGCACTTCGGCGATGGTCGTCTCGCCCAGGGCGATCTTCCGCACGCCGTCGTCCAGCAGCGTCGTCATGCCCTTGGCCAGGGCGGACTTCTTGATGGTGGACGCGTCCACGTTCTTGAGCACCAGCTGGCGCACGTCGTCGTCCACGAAGAGGAACTCGTAGATGCCGGAGCGGCCGCGGTAGCCGTTGCGGTTGCAGGACGGGCAACCCGTCGCGCGGTAGATGCGGTCCGTGTTGAACTTCGCCTTGAAGCTGGCGAGCGTGAAGCCCAGCTCCTTCAGGTCCTCGTCCGTGGGCGTGTAGGCCTGCCGGCAGTCCGGGCACACGCGGCGCACGAGGCGCTGGGCGAGGATGCCGGTGAGCGACGACGCCACGAGGAAGGGCTGCACGCCCATGTCCACGAGTCGCGTCACGGCGCCGGCCGCGTCGTTGGTGTGCACCGTGGAGAGCACCAGGTGGCCCGTGAGGGACGCCTGGATGGCGATCTCCGCCGTCTCCTTGTCGCGGATCTCACCGACCATGATGACGTCGGGGTCCTGGCGGAGGAAGGAGCGCAGGCCCTGCGCGAACGTGAGGCCAATCTTCGGGGCGATGGCCATCTGGCCAATGCCCTTGAGCTGGTACTCGACCGGGTCCTCGACGGTGAGGATGTTGAGGTCGGAGGTGTTGATCTTGGAGAGCGCGCCGTAGAGCGTGGTCGTCTTGCCGGAGCCCGTGGGGCCCGTCACCAGGACGATGCCGTGCGAGCGCTTGATGACGGCCTGCATGTTGCCCAGCACCTGCTGGCTCATGCCGATCTCCGCCAGGTCCAGCAGCGTCGCCGTCTTGTCGAGCAGACGCATGACGATGCGCTCGCCGAAGGACGTGGGCGTGGTGGACAGACGGATGTCGATGTCGCGGCCCGCGAGCTTGATGCGGATGCGGCCGTCCTGTGGCAGGCGCTTCTCCGCGATGTTGAGCTGCCCCATCACCTTCACGCGCGCGATGATGGAGTTCTGGTAGCGCTTGGGCGGCTTGATGACCTCCTGGAGCACGCCGTCGATGCGGAAGCGCACCAGGAGCTCGCGCTCCATGGGCTCGATGTGGATATCGCTCGCGCGCTCCTTGGCGGCGCGGAAGAGCACGGAGTTCACCAGCCGGATGACGGGCGCTTCATCGTCCGCGTCCAGCAGGTCCTTGGGCTCCTCCAGCTCGTGCGCCAGCGAGTCCAGGTCCTCCGTGGTCTCCATCTCGTCCACGAGCGCTTCCGCCTCGTTGACGGAGCGGTCGTACACGCTGTTGATGGTGTCCACGATGGTGGAGGCGAGCGCGATGCGCGGCTGGATGCCCTGACCCAGCAGCAGGCGCGCGTGGTCCATCGCCGTCGTGTCCAGTGGATCCGCCACCGCGAGCACCACTTCATCGCCCTCCACGGAGAGCGGGAGCAGCTGCGTCTGGCGGGCGAAGTTGATGGGGATGCGCTTGACCAGGTCCGCGTCCACCTCCTCCGCGAAGATGCGCTGGAGGTAGGGCAGGTCCAACTGGTGGCCCAGGGCGCGAGCGACGTCCTCCTCGCTGACCGCCTTCATGCCCACCAGGATTTCACCCAGCCGCCCGCCCTTCTCCTGCTGGGTGGCGAGCGCCTCTTGAATCTTCTCCGGGGTGAGGGCGGGCACGAGCGCGCGGAGGATCTCCCCGATGGGCCGGCCACAGAGGTACGCGAGCCCATGGCCCACGACCTGGGTGGCGTCGTTGCGGCCGCCGGACACGTCGGGCGTCGCGGTGGAGCCTTGAGAGGTGGTGGTGTCGGCGGTCAGGTCCATGGCTGTTACTCCCCGTCTCCCGGCTGGATGCGCAGCCGCTCGGCGTCCGCGTCCGGGCTGGGCGCGATCACCTCGGGCTGTGGCGCGGGGACTGATCTCTCCGAACCCTCCGGAGGCGCCTCGAAATTTCGCGGTGCCTGGTCGCCCTCGGGGGAGGGCGCCGCACCTTCCTGCGGAGCAGGCGCTTGCCCGCCCGGCCGTGAGGGGGACGGCGAACCGCCGGGGGCCGGGGAGCCAGCCGGGCGGATGACCCGCTCGTTGGTCGTGCCGCTGCCGCCATTCTCCACCCGCTGCTCTTCCTTGATGACGGACTGGTTCATGCGCGACAGGGGACCGGGCTTGCGGCTGAAGTCCACCGCGACGTCGTAGCCGGGGACCTGGCCGTAGAACTGCTCCACGAACTGCTGCCGCTCCTTCATCTTGCGCTCGAAGATGCGACGGAAGTCATCCTGGCCGCGGATGATGTAGGGCGTGAGGAAGAGCAGCAGGTTCGTCTTCGTCTTGCGGCGCGTGGTGTCGCGGAACAGGTGGCCCAGCAGGGGGATGTCACCCAGCACCGGCACCTTGGAGACGGACTCCAGCGTGCGGTCCTGCATGATGCCGCCAATCACCACTGTCTCCATGTCCTTGGCGATGACCGTCGTCTTCGCGCTGCGCTTGGACGTCGTGGGGCCGAGGACGGGGTCCGAGGAGGCGATCTCTTCCGTCTGCTCCGTGATGACGAGGCGGATGAAGTCGCTCTCGTTGATCTGCGGCTTGACGGTGAGCTTGAGCTCCACGTTCTGACGGGTGATGGGCGCGTACAGCGACCCCAGGCCACCCAGCGAGCCCAGCAGCGAGGCCTGCACGCCGTTGGTGCCGGTGCCCGTGCCGCCGAGCGAGCTGCCCAGCGCGGACGGGGTGAAGCCGGACTGGAAGGGCACGTTCTGGCCCACCGTGATTTCGGCCTCCTCGTTGTCGCTGGTGAGCAGGTGCGGCGTGGACAGCACGTTCACGTCGGACGACTGCTGCATGGCGTTGAGCACCACGCCGAAGGCCGGGATGTCGATGCCCAGGCTCTTGAGCCCCGGCAGGACGGGGCCCTGGATGCCGGCGAGGAAGCCACCCATGCCGGCCAGGTTCGCCAGGGAGAAGGACGGGGGCACGCCGCCGCCCGAGTAGTTGGTGCCCAGGATGCCGGGGATGGCGCCGTCATCCGTCTTGAGGCTGAAGCCCTGGTGGAAGTTGATGCCGAACTCGCTGTTGCGGTCCAGGTTCACTTCCATGATCACCGCCTCCACGAACACCTGGCGGCGGGGCTGATCCAGCTGCTGGATGATCTGGACGATGTTCTTGTAGTCCCCCTGGCTGGCGACGATGACCAGCGAGTTGGTGCCCTTGTCCGCGGAAATCTTCACCTCGCCGCTGAACAGCTCCGCGGCCTGGGCGGGCGCGCGCGGCAGGCCCTGCGGCACGTTGGGGATGGGGGCGCGCTGGGGGCGGTTGGCGGTGCCCTGCGCGAGCGACTGGAGCGTGCTGGCCAGCTCCTCCGAGTTCGCGTTCTCCAGCGGGTAGACGTTGATCTTGTTGCCGCTGCCGGACGGGATGTCCACCTCGCGCACCAGGTCCTGGATGCGGCCGAAGGCGGCGGGGCTGGCCACGATGATGAGCTTGTTGGTGCGCTCGTCCGGGATGATCTGCGACAGCGTGACGGCGCCGCCGGACTCCGTGCCGCCGGTGACGCCTTCCGCGCCGGGAGCAGGCTGGCCCGGCTGGCCTTGCGTGAAGTTGCCGGGGCGCTGGCCCGCGCGGCCGCCCGCGCCGGCCTTGGCTTCAAAGAGCTTCTGGATGGTGTTGGCCACGTCCTGCGCGGTGGCGTACTGCACCTGGATGATGCGCATCTCGTCGCTGGAGGAGCGGCTGTCCAGCTGGTTGATCAGGCGCTCCAGGCGGTGGATGTTGGAGCCCACGTCGTTGATGATGATGGTGTCCGGCGGGTACGGGATGGTGTCGCCGTCCTTGGACACGAGCTGCTGGAGGACGCCGCGCAGCGGCTCCACCTCCACGTACTTGATCTTGAACAGCTTGGTGACCATCTGCTCGTTGGTCGTGTACGGGGTGTTCTCGTCCACGATGGTCGGGATGGGGTTCTGCTTCGCCGAGCGCTTGTCGACGATCTTCAGGAACCGGCCGTACGGGTAGACGGCCAGCCCGTTCGCGTCGAGCGCGGCGAGGAACGCGGAGTAGAACTGGTCCGCGTCCACCTCCACGCGGCCGTTCTCCGGACCGATGATGGAGATCTTCCCGCGCACGTTCTCCGGGAGGATGAACGTGCGGCAGGTGGCGTCCGACACGGTCTGGACGAGCTTCTCGATGTCCACCTTGTCGAAGTAGATGCCGTAGCGCGCGTTGCGCCGGGCCTGCTCGCACGTGGGCGTCTGGCGAGGGCCCTGAGTCTCGGCGGGCGCGGCGCTGCCTCCGCCCTGCGGGGTGATGGTCCGGTCGCGTTCACCCTGGGCCGCGGGAGCGGGGGGCGGGGTACCGGGCTGTGTAGGACGGCGCTGGGCCCACGCGGGAACGGAGAGCGCGAGGCACAGGCAGAGCATCCAGGACGGGAGCGTCGTCTTCATGGAGGAGCGGGCGCTTTGACGGGGGTGTTTAACGGACGTTGTAGGATTTGCGGATCGGCGCGCCGTTGCGCTCGATCTCGATCTCGATACGGGAGGAGTCCTTCAGCTTCGAGTAGATCTCCAGCGCCTTCTCAGGGCTGTTCATGTCGAAGCCGTTGATGCGGCGGATGACGTCACCGTTCTGGACGCCGATCTTCGAATAGATGCTGTCCGGGCGGATGGAGAACAGCTTGAAGCCCACCGCCTGTCCGTCCTTGAAGGCCGGCACGATGCGCGCCTGCATCGCCACGTCGTTGAGGTTGCTCAACGTCTTGTCGATTTCGGCCTTGGGGACTTCGTACTCGTTCTCACCCGTGGACTTGATGCCGTTGCCCAGGTTGTTGGTCGGGGTGGCGGTGGGCGCCGTCGGGGGCGGGGTGTAGGCGGCGACGGCGCCGTCACCGGGCTGCCCGTCGATGAACTCGCGGCGGCCGTTGTTGTTGATGATCACGCGCTCGCGTTCGATCTCCATGACGGTGGCGCCCATCAGGTCGTTGCCGATCATGTACGTCTGCGAACGCTGCGTGTTCATGTCCTGGATGGACGCGAAGGACCAGTCCGGGTTGCCCGCGACGAGCGTGCCCAGCAGCTTCACGCGCAGGCCGCTCTTGGCCGGCGGGGCGTTGGCGTCGAACTCCGGCCTCGTGGTCGGCTCCCTCACCGCGACCTCTTCCGCGGGGAGCTTCACGCCGGTGAGCCGCGACAGGCGCTCCGCGTCGATGGAGGCAAGGCCGCTGTCCGCGGCGTGGGTGCGCTGCGCGACGCGGGCGGGAGCCTCGGACGCGGGCGCGGGGGAGATGGAGGATTCGACGAACAGGTTCACCGTGCGCGCCGCCAGCAGGGCGACGAGCAGGATGAACAACAGGTTCACGCTCCAGAAGTACTTGCGAAAGAAGAGTTCCATCACGCTTCCGGGAGAAAGCCAGCCCCAGATGGGACCTTGAGCAAGGCAGGTGCCATCGCTGGGCGGGCGCCAAACCCACGACTTACGGCCAAGTCCTTGAAATTATTTCGGAATAGGACGGGGCCCCGACCAGGGAGACAGCCGGGACAGGACGTCCGGACAAATTGTCAAAAGCGGGCGGGGGCCGGTGTGACGGCCTGTCAGTCCGCGTTGGTGGGAGG